>JANJUH010000009.1 GCA_024710675.1 Lysobacterales bacterium | reverse complement strand
GCCGTGGTGTCGCGCGGTGGGCGTCCGGATCTCGCTTCGGTATCGGCACTGCACCGGGTCAGGGCGCCGGTGTTGCTGATCGTCCGTGGCGAGGACCGTGAAGTGCTCGCCCTGAACCAGGTGGCGGCAGCCGAGTTGCGTGCATTCCACGAGGTGACGGTGGTGCCCGGGGCGAGCCATCTCTTCGAGGAGCCGGGCGCCCTCGAGGTGGTCGCGGAGCATGCCCGGCGCTGGTTCGGGCGCTGGCTGAGGGCAGCCGGCACTGGCGCCTGAGGCGCCCTGCGCGTGGCGGCGTCCCGCTGGGGCATCATCAGCGGGTTCCGCAAGCAGCGAGTGCCGCATGGACGGTGATGACGACGAGCTGATGGCCTTGGCCGCCGCGGCCAGCCGGCAAGCCTACGCACCTTATTCGCAGTTGCACGTGGGTGCTGCGATAGAAACCGCCCGCGGTGGCCGTTACGCCGGCTGCAATGTCGAGAACGGCGCACTGCCCAGCGGCGGTTGCGCCGAGTTGCATGCGATCGGCGCTGCGATCCTGGCCGAGGGGCCGACGCTGCAGATCACGCGCGTGGCGATCAGCGCCACCGACGCCGAGGGCGTCGCGATGCCGATCCCGCCCTGTGGCGCCTGTCGACAGCGCATCGTCGAGTTCGGGCGTTCGGCAGAGGTGTGCTTCCTCGGGCCCGATTCGCGGATGGTCAGGATGCGCGCCGAGGAATTGTTGCCGCAGATCTTCGTGCTCGGGACGCGCGGCAGCTCATAAAAAGCTCCGGCCCTGCGGCAGCGGGTCCAGTCCAAACCATCGGGCCAGGCTCTGGCCCATGTCGGCGAAGCCCTCGCGCACACCGATCGAGCCGGTGGGCAGGCCGCGCCCGGTGGCCATGATCGGCACCTGCTCGCGGGTGTGATCGCTGCCGCGCCAGCTCGGGTCGTTGCCGTGGTCTGCGGTCAACAGCAGCAGGTCTCCCGGCATCAACGCCGCCAGGATGCGCGGCAGCATCGCGTCGAAGTCCTCGAGCGCGGCGGCATAACCGGCGATGTCGCGGCGATGACCGTACTCCTGATCGAAGTCGACGAGATTGGTATAGACCAGCGTTCCCGGACCTGCGTCCGCGTGAGCGGCCAGCGTGGCATCGACCAGTCCGCCGATGCCGTGTGCCTTGATGGCGCGGCTGACGCCACGTCCGGCGAAGATGTCGGAGATCTTGCCGATGCCGAGCACCGTGCCGCCGGCATTCACCAGGTGGTCGAGCAAGGTCGGGGCGCTTGGGGGCACGGCGTAGTCGCGTCGGTGAGGCGTGCGCGCATAGCCGGACTGGTCGTCACCGAGGAATGGGCGCGCGATTACCCGGCCGATGTGCAGCGGATCGACCAGGCGCCGCGCCGCCGCGCACAGCGCATACAGGCGGTCGAGGCCGAAGTGCTGTTCGTGCGCCGCAATCTGCAGCACCGAATCGGCCGAGGTGTAGACGATCGGCTTGCCGCTCGCGACATGCGCGCCGCCGAGCTCCTCGATGATCTGCGTGCCCGAGGCGTGCCGGTTGCCGAGAAAACCCGGCACGCCGCATTCGGCGGCCAGCGCCGCCAGCAGGTCCGCGGGCATCGAGTCTTCCGGCGCAGTGAAGTAACCCCATTCGAAATCCACCGGCAGCCCGGCCATTTCCCAATGGCCGGAGATCGTGTCCTTGCCGGTCGAGCGCTCTCGGCCTACGCCGTAGAGGGCCATGGGCGGCTCGCTGCAGGACAAGCCAGGTGGCGTCCGGCCGGTGGACAGGCGGGCGCATTGGCCGAGCCCCAGGGCCGTGAGATGGGGCAGGGCGAGCGGGCGGCCGCGGCCACCGGAGGCCTGCGGGCGCGCACACCACTCGGCGATGTGCCCCAGGGTGTCGGCGCCTTCGTCGCCGAAACGGGCCGCATCCGGCGCTCCGCCCACGCCCAGGGAGTCGAGTACCAGCCAGATCGTACGTTTCATGATCATCCCTCGGAGGCGTCTGCAATCCGCCCTTGGATGATGGCGCCGGTTTCGACCCGTTGCTCTCCGATCCGATAGGCAGCTTGCACACGCATCATCGCTTCCGCCAGGCGGGCTTCGTCGCGTGCATGGACCTGTGCGAGGGGCTCTCCTGCCCGCACCGGCTGGTCCTTGCCGAGCAGGGCGGACAATCCGACGGCTGGGTCGATCACATCGGCAGGATGCTTGCGCCCGCCGCCCAGGGCCACCACGGCCATGCCGAGGGCGCGGGTATCGATGGCGCTCACCCGACCCGAAGCGGGGGAGGGCACGCTCGCCACGAGCGGGGCCATCGCAAGGTGCCGCTGCGGGTTTTCGATGAGGTCCCGCGGTCCACCCAGCGCGCTCACCATCGCCTGGAAACGCTCGGCGGCGCGCCCGGAATCGCGGGCCGCGAGCAATTTCTCCTCGGCCTCCCCATCGCTGACCGCCAGGCCACCTGCGCGCAGCATCTCCCGGCCGAGGGCCAGCGTCAGCGCGTGCAGCCGCGGCGGAGTTCGGCGGCCCTTGAGGTAGTCGAGCGCCACCCTGAGTTCGATTGCGTTACCGATATCCGGCACCAGCGGCTCGTCCATGTCGCTCAGCAAGGCCACCGCCGACAGGCCTGCTGCCCTGGCGATGTCGACCAGGTTCACGGCCAGGGCTCGGCTCAGGGCGGGATCGGCGAAACCGGCGCCGCTGCCCTGCTTGACGTCCAGCAGCAGCGCCTGGGTACCTGCCGCGAGCTTCTTGGAGAGGATGGATGCGGTGATCAGCGGGATCGAGTCGACGGTCGCCGTGACGTCGCGAACGCTGTAAAGGCGGCGATCCGCGGGCGCCAGTTCGGCGCTGGCGCCGACGATCGCGAGTCCCGCGCTGGCGGTCACCCGCTCGAGGGTGGCGATGTCCACCTGTGCGCGGTAACCGGGAATGGCCTCGAGCTTGTCGAGCGTCCCGCCGGTGTGGCCGAGGCCGCGACCGGAGAGCATCGGCAGGAAGCCGCCGCAGGCCGCGACCATGGGCGCGAGCACGAGGCTGGTCAGGTCACCGACACCGCCGGTCGAATGCTTGTCGAGCAGCGGGCCGGGCAGGGCGCGGGCGCGCCAATCGATGACGCGGCCGCTGTCACGCATGGCCAGGGTCAGCGCCAGGGTTTCCGCACGGTCCATGCCACGCAGGTACACCGCCATCGCCAGCGCACCGAGTTGCGCATCGCCAAGGCTGCCGTCGGTGATTCCCGCGACCAGTTGGTGGATCGCAGCCTCGTCCCAAGGCCCGCCGTCACGTTTGCTGCGGAGCAATTCCTGGGGCAGGGGTGGGCTCATGGGGTGGATGCCAGCAGCGCCAGCAGCTCGCCCACCGTGCGGTGCGCTTCGAGCGGGTGGCGCAGTCGGCTGTCGCCGCGGATCTGGTAGCGGTTGCGGCGGCCATCGCGCCAGCGCAGCAACACCCCGGCCGATTCGAGTTCAGCCACCAGGCGCTGCACGGCGCGTTCGGTGATGCCGATGCGCGCGGCGACTTCCTTCAGGGTCAGGTCGGGCTCACGCGCCAGGCAGACCAGGACGTGGGTGTGATTGGACAGAAAGGTCCATGGGGCGCCCGGTTGTTCGCTGGCGGTCGCCGCGATCCGCGTTTTCACGGCTTGCTCACCGGTTTCGCCACTATCATCATATGCGACACCCATTTCGCGTATTATCCTTCGCATAAGGAGTTGCCATGTCTGCCGTCCTCGCGCCCCGCGGCTACGAACCTGCCCGCCTGCCGGCCCGCACCGTCGCAGCCGCCGCAGGCGATGGCATCGGCCCCGAAATCATGCAGGCAACACAGGCGATCCTGCGAGCCGCTGATCCCACGCTGGGCTTCCATGAGGCCGTCGTCGGGCTCCGGGCCTACGAGGCGGGCCACGCTGCGGGGCTCGGCCAGGATGTCTACGATGCCATCGCCGAACACGGCGTGATGCTCAAGGGTCCGATCACCACACCGCAAGGGGGCGGCTACAAGAGCGTCAACGTCACGCTGCGCAAGACCCTGGGTCTCTACGCCAACCTCCGGCCTTGCGTGTCCCACCACCCCTTCGTGGCCTCGCTGCAACCGCGGATGGACGTCGTCATCGTTCGCGAAAACGAGGAAGACACCTACGCCGGGATCGAGCATCGCCAGTCCGACGAGGTCTACCAGTGCCTGAAGCTGATCACTCGGCCGGGCTGCGAACGCATCGTCCGCTACGCCTTCGAGTACGCGCGCGCCCATGGTCGCAAGCAGGTCACCTGCATGACCAAGGACAACATCATGAAACTCACCGACGGCCTGTTCCACAAGGTCTTCGACGAGATCGCGGCCGAATATCCGGACATCGCGGCCCACCACATGATCATCGACATCGGCACCGCGCGGATCGCGACGCGACCGCAGGACTTCGATGTGGTGGTCACGCCGAACCTCTACGGTGACATCCTGTCGGATGTGGCTGCCGAGGTCGCCGGTTCCATCGGGCTCGCCGGTTCGGCCAACATCGGCCGCGACTGCGCGATGTTCGAGGCCGTGCACGGCTCGGCGCCCGACATCGCCGGGATGGACATCGCCAATCCCTCCGGCCTGCTGATGGCCGCGGTGATGATGCTGGTGCACCTCGGTCGTGCGCGGCCGGCGAGCGACATCCACAATGCCTGGCTGCGTACGCTGGAGGAGGGCATCCACACCGCCGATGTCCATCGCGAGGGCGCAAGCCGCCAGCGCGTGGGGACGCAGGCCTTCGCGCAGGCGGTCATCGAGCGACTGGGCCAGCGGCCACGACGGCTGCCGGCGGTGGACTATCCCGAATCGGTGCCCGCCAGGGCGGTCGCGCCTGACAGCTTGCCGGCACCGGTGCGGCGAGCAGAGAAGCGCCTGGTCGGCGTCGATGTGTTCCTGAACTGGGACGAGCAGGGTCGGGACCCCAAGGTCCTGGGTGCGCGGCTGGAGCAGTTGGGATTGACCGGCTGGCGTCTGGCCGTGATCACCAACCGCGGCGTCAAGGTCTACCCGGGCGGCCATGCCGAGACCCTGCGCACCGACCACTGGCGCTGTCGCTTCCTCGCCACCGCCGGGACGCCGACGCCGGTCGAACTGACGCAACTGCTCATGGCGATCGCCAATGCCGGCCTCGACGCCGTGAAGACCGAGAACCTCTACGAGTTCGACGGCGTCCGCGGCTACTCGCAGGCGCAGGGGGAGTGAACGAGGGCACGAGGGCACGAGGGCACGCAAGAAACCGTAACCCAAACCGGTCGGACCGGGGCAAGCGGCGCTGTCGCCGACAAGCTGGGACTGCCACCGCCGCTGGTCTTCAGCGCGGCGGTCGATTCGCCGGCTTTCCCGTGCCCTCGTGCCCTCCGCTCGAGCCCGCGACTACAGCCTGGTCGCGGGCGCCCTCAGAGCAAAGCCACGATATCCGGCTCGATCGCTTCCGGCTTGTCGGTCGGCGCATAGCGCCTGACCACCTTGCCGCTGCGGTCGACGAGGAACTTGGTGAAGTTCCATTTGTACCCCTCTCTGCACAGCAGCCCCGGCGCTTCTGCCTTCAGGTGCTGGTACAGCGGGTGCGCGCCGGCACCATTGACCTCGATCTTGGCGAACATCGGGAAGCTGACGTCGTAGGTCATCGAGCAGAAGGACTGGATCTCGGCCTCGTCGCCGGGTTCCTGGTGACCGAACTGATCGCAGGGAAAGCCCAGGATCACCAGACCCTTGTCCTCGTACTTGCGCCACAGCGCCTCGAGGCCCCGGTATTGCGGCGTGAAACCGCATTTGCTGGCCACGTTGACGATCAGCAGCACCTTGCCCCGGTAATCGGAAAGCCGCTGCGGACTGCCCTCGATGTTCAGGGCGGTGAAGTCGTGGACGCTGGCCATGGGCATGCTCCTGATGGGGAAGCGCCATTCTGGCCCGGCCGGCGTGAGCGTGGAAGCAAGCGGGCGAGCACGATCCAGCCCCTGCCGCGCGCCGCGTGCTCCCGATAGACTCGCGCACCATTTCCGCAACCACGTGCGTACGGAGTGTCTGTGAAGGCGATGCTCGAGAAGCTGTTGGCCGATCCGCGTACCGAACGCTTCATCCTCGCGGTGATCCTGATCAATGCGGTCACACTCGGTTTCGAGACCGACGCCGGCATGATGTCGCGCTACGGCAGCGTGCTGGTCGCACTCGACCGCATCGCGCTCGCGATCTTCTGTGTCGAGATCGCGGCCAAGCTTTATGTGCGCGGTCTGCGCTTTTTCCGCGATCCCTGGAACGTCTTCGATTTCGTGGTGGTCGCCATCGCCTTGCTGCCGTCCACCGGCCAGCTCAGCGTGCTGCGTGCGCTGCGCATCCTGCGCGTGTTGCGCCTGATCACCATCGTCCCTTCGCTCAAGCGTGTCGTCGGCGCGTTGCTCGGCGCGCTGCCGGGCATGGGATCGATCGTCATGCTGCTCGGACTGATCTACTACGTCGGCGCGGTCATGGCGACCAAGCTTTTCGGCAGCGCCTTCCCGGAGTGGTTCGGGAGCATCGCCAAGTCGGCTTACACGCTGTTCCAGGTCATGACCCTGGAATCCTGGTCGATGGGGATCGTGCGCCCGGTGATGGAGGTCTATCCCTACGCCTGGGGCTTCTTCGTGCCCTTCATCCTGATCACCACCTTCACCGCCTTGAACCTGTTCATCGGCGTCGTCGTCTCGGCGATGCAGGCCGAGATCGATGCCGACCGCAACCAGGCCGTCAAGGACGCGGTGGAGGAGGGCGAGGAGCCGCTGGTGGCCGAGGTCAAGGCCTTGCGTGCGGAGCTGGCGCGGCTGGCGAAGGTGATCGAGCAGCGGCCAAGCCAGGGCTGAGGCTCCGAAGGTTCTGTCGTAGGAGTCCTGGTCGCCCCTTTCGGTGCGCTTATTCGAGCATCGAACACTGGACTGGGGGCAAGGGGCGGGGGGGCAGGGGATCAGGTTCGAGTCGCGGTCGGCTCGTGCCGCTCGATCAACCCCCTGCCT
>JANJUH010000457.1 GCA_024710675.1 Lysobacterales bacterium | reverse complement strand
GGCGCTGCTGCTGATACCCGCCTTCCTGGGGCGCGGCGACGGTGCCGGGGGCGCAGCGCTGGCCTGGCTCGCGCCGCCCCTGGTGATCGCCGTCGTCGCCGGTTGGGGCGTCTCGCTGATCGGCGACGGCTACAGCGAGTTGGCCCGGCACCTGCACCTGTCGGCCAACGCGGCGGTGCTGGCCTGCGGATTGCTGGCTGCAGCGCTGCTGCGTCAGGCGCGCCCGGCAGTCGGCACCGCGATCCTGCTCGGCGTGGTCCTGCTCGGCATCCTCGGCGCCTGGGTATCGCGCACTGCGATCGCTTACGGTGTCGCCGATGAGCCGCGCGACGAAGCGCAGCTCGCGGCGGGGGCGATGATCAGCGGCTGGGCGCTGGATCCACGCGGGATCAGCGCGGTGAGGGTGCGAACGGCCGACGGGAGCACGGTCGAGCTGGAGCTGACGCCGTACCCGGTGCTGACCGGGGTCTTCGGTGCCGGCGTCGGCGGGATGGGCTTGCGCTTCGAAGGCGTCCTGCCGCCGGGCAATGCGCGGGGATTTGATATCGTGGTCGAGCCACGCCGCGGCGAGCACACCGTCATCGACAGGCGATTTGCGCGCTGAGCCCGGACCCCGCGTAGCCCCCCTGCGGCGCTCAACGCGGGCTACGGCTCGATACATTCAGGATCCGCCGGGCGGCGGGTGCGAGCTTGACGAGATCACCGAGCAGCGCGGTGAGCACGCCCGCTGCCATCGCGGCCAGCAGCAACGGCCAGCCGGGATGGGCGAAGTCGAAGAGTTCGGCCAGGCCGTCGATGCCGATGCACGCCGACAGCACCAGGGTCACGGCGGCGACGATGATCCAGTAGGCGCGCCTGCCGCCGGCAAAGAGGGCAGGCAAGGTGGCGCCGGGTGTGGCGATGACCCGGACCAGCATGAGGTTGCCGGCGGTCAGGGCAACGATCGCCAAGGTCCGCGCTGCGTCCGCGCCGTGCAGTGCCTGCGCCCAGGCATAGCCCACGAGGCATGTGGCCAGCAGCAGGATGCCGAGCCCGGCGCCGAGCAAGAGCTGCGGAGAGCCCACCAGGGGTTCCGCAGGGGATCGCGGTCCACGCTGCATCAGGTCGGGTGCGGCCGGTTCGTTCTCGAAGGCGATCGAACAGATGGGATCGACGACCATCTCGATCAGCACCACGTGCATCGGCAGCAGCAGCGGCGGCAGGCCCAGCAGCAGCGGTGCCAGCGCCAGGCCGGCGATAGGCACGTGGATGGCGACGATGTACACCAGTACCTTGCGCAGGTTCTCGAAGATCCGGCGGCCGAGGCGGATGGCGTCGCTGATGTGCGCGATCTCGTCGTCGAGCAGGACGATGCCGGCGGCCTCGCGCGCGACATCGGTACCGCGCTGGCCCATCGCAACGCCGATGTGGGCCGAACGCAGCGCCGGCGCATCGTTGACGCCGTCGCCGGTCATCGCGACTACCGCCCCTGTGGATCTCAGCGCCTGCACCAGGCGCAGCTTCTGTTCCGGGCGCACCCGCGCGCAGACCTGGGTCCGGGCCATGCGGGCCGCCAACTCAGGGTCGTCGAGGGTATCGATCTCCTCGCCACCGAGCACGCCGCCGCTGCGATCGATGCCGGCATCGCGGGCGATCGCGAGAGCGGTGACGGGGTAATCGCCGGTGATCATCACCACGCGCAGGCCGGCCTGGCGAGCAGCCGCGACGGCCTCGCGGGCGCGCGGACGCAGCGGATCGGCGAGGGCCAGCAGTCCCTCGTAGTGCCAGTCGATCCGCGCTGGGTCCTCCGGCAAGTCGATCGGATCCGTGGCCGAGGCCACCGCCAGCACACGCAGCCCCTCGGCGGCCAGCGACTGTACCTCGGCCAATACCTCAGCACGCACGGACTCCGCCACGCCGCATTCGGCCAGTACCGTTTCCGGCGCGCCCTTGGAGGCCAGGACCCGTGCTCCACCAGCGTCGCGCCAGACACGCGCGAAGGCCATGCGCCCAGCGCCCAGGCCATATTCGCGCTCCAAGGTCTCGGGCATCGCCGGCAGATCATCGTGCGCTTCGGCGCAGGCGTTGATGGCGGTATCCATCGGATCATGGGCCTGCCGCTTGCAGGCCAGGCGAGCCAGGTGCAGCAGGCGGCGGTAGGGAGGTCCCAGTGACGTATCGGCTGCAATGGCCACCTGCCCAGCCGGATGCAATCGCATCAGTTGCATGCGGTTCTCGGTCAGTGTGCCGGTCTTGTCGACGCAGAGCACGCTGGCGGAGCCCAGGGTCTCGACCATCGCCGGGCGCCGCGCCAGCACGCGCACGCGCGCCATGCGCCAGGCTCCGAGCGCGAGGAACACAGCCAGCGCCATCGGGAACTCTTCAGGCAACAAGGACATCGCGATCGCAATGCCCGAGAGCGCGCCTTGCTGCCAATTGCCCAGGATCCAGCCGTATCCGAGCAGCACCGCGAGGGTCACCAGCGCCGCCAGCGACCCAAACAGGCGAACCAGCCGGCGCACCGACTGCTGCAGTGGCGTTGCGCCACTTTCGATCGTGGCCAGGCTCAGGCCAATGCGCCCCGAGGCCGTGTGCACGCCGGTGCGGACGACTTCGACGACGAGGTGACCGGCGACCGCCAGGCTGCCGGCGTTGGTGACCTCGAGGCCGTTGCGGCGCACGTCCCAGCCGCCCGAGGTCAGGGTGGTCAGCCCGGCCTGGGCGTAGGCCGAGAAGCCGAGCGGCAGCTCGGTGTAGGCCCGAAGGCCGTAGTTGATCCCGCCGAACTGCGAGTAGCTGACGGCGGTGCCGGG
>JANJUH010000444.1 GCA_024710675.1 Lysobacterales bacterium | reverse complement strand
CTTGCGGCGTGCACGCATCGCTGAGGTAGGAGCGCGCTCTGCGCGCGAAAGGGCTTGCCGCACGCGCCATCGCGCCCGAGGGCGCTCCTACAGGTGGTGACACAGCCCCAATGTATGCCCCGCGATCACCGCTTCCTCGTCGGTCGGGATGACCCAGGCGCGCACGCGGCTGGTGTCGCTCGTGAGGCGTGGGCCATGGCCGAGGTTGGCGGGCTCATCGAGCGCCACACCCAGCCAGGCCAGGCGCTGCAGGACCGCCGCCCGGATCGGCGCGGCGTTTTCGCCGATGCCCGCAGTGAACACCAGCGCGTCGAGGCCGCCCAGCGTCGCGGCGAGCGCGCCGATCTGCTGCACGACGCGATGTACGAACAGGTCGATTGCCAGCCGTGCCGCTGACTCCTCGCTCGCGAGCAGCGTGCGCATGTCGGCCGAGAGGCCCGAGACGCCCAGCCAGCCCGACTCGCGGTACAGCAGTCGCTCCAGCCTGGCCGCGTCGTGGCCCTGTGCCAGCAGGTGCAGCAGGATGCCCGGGTCGAGATCACCCGGGCGCGTTGCCATCGGCACGCCGGCCAGCGTCGAGAAGCCCATGCTGGTCGCGACGCTGCGTCCGGCTTGCATGGCGCACAGGCTGGCGCCCTGGCCGAGATGCATCACCACGGTGCGACCGGCGGCCGCCTCCGGATCGAACTCGGGCAAGCGGGCGGCGATCCACTCGTAGGACAGGCCGTGGAAGCCATAACGGCGGATGCCGGCGGCGTGCAGGGTCTCGGGAAGCGCGTAGCGCTGTTCGATCGCATCGATGCCGGCGTGGAAGGCGGTGTCGAAGCACGCGACCTGCGGCAGCCCGGGGTGGCTCGCCAGCAGTCGGCGGATCGGCGCGAGGTTCGCGTCCTGGTGCAGTGGTGCCAGTGGCGCGAAAGCTTCGAGCCGCCCGAGCAGCGCGCCGTCGATGCGCACCGGTGCCGAGTACTCGCCGCCACCATGCACCACGCGATGTCCCACGGCGCGGATGCCGGCCAGCAGCCCATGCGCAGCCAACCAGTCGAACAAGGCATCGAGCGCGCCCCCGGCAGCCAAGCCTGGTGGCAGAGACTGATCGTGCGCGATGCCTGGGCCGCTGGCCTTGAACTGTGGGCGCTCCGGCAAGCCGTCGATCTTGCCGCTGAGCCGGCGCGTGCGCCCGTCGGCCTCGATCAGTGCGAACTTGAGGCTCGAGGAACCCGCATTGAGGACAAGGACCGACAAGGTTTCAGCCCCGCATCAGCCCGCGGCAGCCTTGCTCGCCGCCACCTTGAGCCGGTGCCTTGCCACCATCACCGCGACCGCACATGAAGCCAGGCGCGCGTCCAGCGTATCGGCGCGGCTGGTCAGCACGATCGGCACGCGCGCACCGAGCACGATGCCGGCAGCTTCGGCGTCGGCCATGAAGGACAGGCTCTTGGCGAGCATGTTGCCGGCCTCGAGATCAGGCGTGACCAGGATGTCGGCGCGGCCGGCCACCGGCGAATGGATGCGCTTGATCCTGGCGGCAGCGAGATCGACCGCGTTGTCGAGCGCGAGCGGGCCGTCGAGCAGGCCGCCGGTGATCTGGCCACGGTCGGCCATCTTGCACAATGCGGCGGCATCCAGCGTGGACTGGACCTTGGCGTTGACCGACTCGGTGGCCGAGAGGATCGCCACCTTGGGCTCGGCGATGCCGAGGGCATGCGCCAGCTCGATCGCGTTCTGCACGATGTCGCGCTTGGCGTCGAGGTCGGGGAAGATGTTGACCGCGGCATCGGTGATGAAGATCAGGCGATCGAGTCCCGGCACATCCATCACGAAGCAGTGGCTGACCCGCCGCTCGGTGCGCAGCCCGTTCTCGCGCGCGACCACGGCCTCCATGATCTCGTGGGTGTGCAGGCTGCCCTTCATCAGCATCTCGGCGCGACCCTCGCGAACCAGGCGCGCGGCGGTCTCGGCCGAGGCGTGGCTGTGCTCCGCATCCACCACCGGGATGCCGGTCAGGTCGATGCCCTCGGCCTGCGCCACGGCCTCGATGCGTGCCTTGGGCCCGACCAGGATCGGATCGATCAGGCGCAGCTCGGAGGCGCGGATCGCGCCAGCCAGCGAGGCCGCATCGCAGGGATGGACGACCGCGCAGTCGGCCGGATCGAAGCTCGCGCAGGAGGCGATCAGCTGCTGGTACTTGGTGCGTTCTGTGTTCATCAGTTGAAGACCAGTTCGTAGACGATGTCATTGCCCTCGCGCCGCCGCGGGCAGCAGAAGAGCGAGAGCGTGCCGTGCGTGGGCAGTTCGATGATGAAGTTGCCCTGTGAAGGCACGGCGACGGGCGCGTTCAGCCACACGGAATAGCCGCCGCCGGATCTGGGCGAGGGCGAACGCAGCCGATCGACCGAGATCACGCGCGCGGCAACCGGGCCCTCGCCGAAGTCGGCCGTGAGCGTCTGTCCGACCAGTGCCTCGAAATCCTCGGGTCCCAGCGTTGCGATCGGATCATCAGCCACACTCATGGCCGACCTTCCTCCGCCATCACCGCATCGACGCTGGCCTGGGTGATCGGATGGTAATTGGCGCGGAACTTCGCGTAAGTGCTGCGCGCGAACTCGCGCTGGCCGGCCTGCTTCATCATCGCCTCGTACAGCGGCAGCACGAACTTGCGCCGGCCGACGCGTTCGAGGAAGGCTTCGATGGCCGGCAGCACCTCGCGATCGTCAAGCGCGATCGCCTTCATGTACCAGGCAAAGGCGATTTCGCTGTTGCCGCTCGCACGCAGCCCGAAGCGGCCATCGAGTTCACGGAAGCGCGCGACCGGCAGCTCGGCCGGCAGTGCCTCGATGAAGTGCAGCCATTCCTGCGTGCTCCAGGCGCCGGCGTCGATCGCGTCGGTGGCCAGCGTTCCGGCGAGCCAGTCACGAGCCACCGCATCGATCGCTGCAAAGCGCGCGGCCTGGGTGCGCGGCGCGAAATCCGGATAGCCGCCGCCGTCGACGAAGGCGGCGATCTCGGCTTCGCTGAATTTGCCGGGGTTCTTGGTGATCAGCTCCTTGCGCAGGAAGGCAAGAAAGTCGTCGGTATCGGCGCTCTCGAAGGCCTTGTGTTCGAACCAGGCGCGCAGGAAGGCATCGAAGACTTCGCGGCCGAAACGCTGCTCCAGCGTGCGCAGGAAGAGCATGCCGCGGGTGTAGGGCACCTCGGTCAGGCCATCGTCAGGGTCGCGCCCGGCCAGCGAGATCCGGAAGCGCTGTTCGGATTCCGGCAGATCGGCCATCTCGGCAATCAGGTCGCCCTCGGACAGTGCGCGTTCCATGTCGGCGCGTTCGCTGCCGAACAGCGCCTCGACGATGCGGTTCTCGACGTAAGTGGTGAAGCCCTCGTTGAGCCAGATGTGCTCCCAGCCGGCGTTGGTGACCAGGTTGCCGGACCAGGAATGCGCGAGTTCGTGCGCGATCAGCGCCACCAGGCTGCGGTCGCCGGCGATCACCGTCGGG
>JANJUH010000249.1 GCA_024710675.1 Lysobacterales bacterium | reverse complement strand
GCGCGAGCGCCTTGGCCTGGGACCTCGAGCCGCCGCCGGGGATCTTTGCACCGATCCCGCTGCTGTTTGCCGGCGGCGGCGCCTCGCTGTTCCGCACGACCCTGCTTCGCCGCCACCTGGCCGCTGCCCGCCACTACGATCCCGCCTACTTCGAGGACACCGACTGGGGCATCCGCGCCTGGCGCGAAGGCTGGGCCAGCCTGTACCAGCCGGCAGCGCGCGTGCACCACGTGGGCGGCGCCACGACCACGGCGCGATGGAGCCCCGAGTCACTCGGCCAGCTGCGCGCCCGCAACCGCCTTCTGCTGGAACTGCGCCATGGGCTCGGGCGACTGAGCTGGGCCGAACTGAACCAGTGCATCGCGCAGGCGCCGCAGCCGGTGCAAGAACAGCTGAATCGACCCGGCGTGCTGTTCGGCGCCTGGCGAGAACGTCGGCTCAACGCCGAGGCGCGGCATGCCTTGGCCGCGGCACCGATGCCAGCGCCGCCCTCCGCCCCGCCGCATGCCGCCCTGAGCGGACCGGCCCTGCGGAGCGACAGCGGCCGTGTGCTGCTGATGGTCACGCCTTTTGCGCCGTGGCCATCCACCCACGGCAGCGCGCGGCGCGTGCTCGCGCTGGGCGAGGCCATGCGCACGCGCGGCTGGCGCATCGCGCTGTTGACCGACGAGGATCCGGAACTGCCCGCACTGGAGTACACGCCGTTCCGGTGGATCGATGGCGTTCGCGGCCGCCCGACCGCACCCGCAGTCCCCGGAATCGAGCGCATGCGCGCCCATGTCCACGATGAGCTGCGCCGACGACTGCGCCAATGGCGGACAGTGCTCGCGCCCGACGCCGTCCTGGTCTGCCATGGCGAACTGCTGGGCCTGGTCAGCGAGCGTCGCGGCGAGCGCTGGCTGCTCGATTTGCACGACGTCGAGGACTGGCTGGGGATGCCGTCGGCCCAGCAGCTGCTGGCACGCTACGACCGGGTGCTCTGGGCCAGTGCCGCCGATCCCGCTCCGCGACCGGACGCGCTGCTTTGCCCCAACGGCGCCGAGGACCGCCGCGGACAGTGGCAGCCCTCGGCCGACGCAGCGCCCGTGCTGTTCATGGGTGCGCTGCGCTATCCGCCCAACCGCGACGGCCTGCGCTGGCTGCTCGACGCCGTCTGGCCGGGCGTGCGCGCCGCGCTGCCCGACGCGCGGCTGCGCATCCTCGCGGGTGCGGAGGCTGCGGATCTGAGGACAGCCCCGGGGGTCACCGTGGAGACCGGTTACGCCGACCCGGGCGAGGCGCTTGCCGGCGCGCTGTGCTCCGTCAACCCACAGTTCGGCACCCGCGGTTCCGCGCTCAAGATTGCCGAGTCCTTGCTCGCCGGTCGCATCAGCCTGAGCACCACCGCCGGCGCGCGCGGCTACGCCAACTGGCCCTCCCTGCTGCGCCACGACCGTGCCGAGGACTGGATCGAGGCCCTGGTCCGCCTGCATCGTGACCGCGCCCATCGCCATGCGCTGGAGCGGCCGGAACGCGCCCTCGACGCGCTGGCCTGGTCGCGCGCCGGCGAGGTGCTCGCGGAGGCGCTCGCATGATGCCGGGCGCAGCCGAGGTCGAAGCCAACTATGACCGCCTCGCGCCGCTGTACGAGGCGGACATGGGCCAGAGCATGGCTTTCGACGATGCCGGCTGGTACCTGGCGCAACTGCAGGACGTCAGCGGACGGGTGCTCGAACTCGGCTGCGGCAGCGGTCGCATCACCCGTCGCCTTGCCGCGGCCGGACTCGGTGTCATGGGCATCGATCGTTCGGCCGGCATGCTGGCGGCCAGCGCGCCACGCACATGGCCTGCGCTGCGCGCCGATATCGCCGCCCTGCCTTTTGTCAACGGCAGCTTCGACGCGGTCCTGCTGCCCTATTCGCTGGCCACCTACTGCCTCGACGAGGAAACCCTGGCGCGGGTGCTCGGCAAGTGCCGCCGTGTACTGCGCCCGGGCGGACGACTGCTCGCCGATCTCTTCGTCCCGCGCCCGCTGCCGCTCGACGGGCAGTGGCGACTCGACTATGAGCGCCAGACCGCAGGCGGCACGCTGACACGCTGGAAGCGGCTGTTGCCTGGCGATCTCCCCGCGAGCCGGCGGATCGAGCGGCGCTATCGGCTCGCGGGAAATCCGGGCGTCCACGAGTGGACAAGCCGGGAATCGATCCGGCCCTGGACGGCCCGGGAATTCGAGGAGGCGTGCGTGGAGCTCGGCTTCATCATCGCACTCCGCGCAGCCGACTTCGGCAGGCCGGGCCAGGATCCGTGCTTCCGGTCCTGGGTCTTCCGCCGGGAAACGAAGCGGTCGCGGGCCCCGGAGGCCACGCGCACCTGAAAGAGCGCGTCGAACTCAAGGACAGGGAATACCCTCCAGCGATTCGAGCGGTCTCCGATATCCGTAGACACCACTTTGGCCGCCGTTCTCCGACCACTCGAAACGCATCGTGGTGCAGGTCGGGAAACTGATCCTCGCCGTACCCCATGCCGACCAGACCACCTGGCTCGGATCGAAGGCGGAACCGAACTGCCCTCCCGTGGTGGTGATCAGTGGCACGTCGACATGGGTGTCGCCCGCGTCGAAGTCGATGTTGCCGGCGATCCAGCGCTGTACGCCGTCGGCATAGGTGTACCAGGTCAGGAACAACACACGCCGCATCGCCAACTGACCGACTTCGACCAACACCCCTTCACCGTTTCGCGCCGGATCGTAGTAGCTGCCGCTCAGTTTGCCGCTGATGGGCAGCGGGCTCACCGGCTCAGCATAGGCCGCCGGGTCGTAGGTGCCGACGGTCACCACCGCATTGGGCGACGCGCTGGTTCCCGCCAGGTAGACGAAGGTGAAGGCGGCATCGTCGTCGAAATCGAAGGCCGAGCTGGTTTCGTTGAGAACCACGGTGACCGGCACGAACAGGCTGCTGCAAAAGCTGTCGACGATGCCGTTGCCGGGATCGGTGTCGAGGTAGACCTCGTTGGTCTGCTGCTGGTCCTGCACCAGCACGACACGCAGGCCGCCACAGACGAAGGGCACGCCGCTGACGACACTCAGCGTGAGCAGGAGTTGCGCGTCACCGGGTGTCGCGCAGGGCTGCCGCCAGAAGGTCCCGCGAACGATGGCGGGTGATGCGTTGGAGCCGGCGGTGTTGACCTCGAATTGCCATCTGGGGCCCGCCGGAGTCACCGGCAAGGGCATGGAGACACAGCTTGGCGTGATCTCCTTCAGGACCGGCGCGGATGAGGGCGATTTCGCCACCCACGGCTGGCTGGCAGCGCCAGCCACTGCAGGACCGGCGACGAAAAACTGCGCAATGACCAGCAGTACGCTGGCGATGGTCTTCTGGATGGCCATGGCGATGCCTTCCGCTTGCGGAGACCCGGCAGCCTGCCTGGCAACGGGCAGGATCAGGCCCGGGACTCCGCGTGGACGACTCCCGCCTGACGCATCACCCGTATGGCGATGAGGTCTGGCGGACGCTTGCCAGAGGCACTGGCGTCAATCTTCGAATCCGTTGCGGAACAGACCCTCTTCGAGCACCGGGCTGTAGTAGATCCCGGCCCAGCCCAGGGTGATCTCGGGGTCCACCGGATCCACGTAGAGCATGCTGAGGGTGACCGCCAGGCGGCCATTGCGGAAGCCGTCGCGCTCTACGCCGACGGCGCTGACCAGCGACCCGGCGGGCGCCAGCGGATCGATCGACGTTCCGATTGTCGTACCCACCTCCGCCACGGTCATCAGCGGCAGGCCATTGACCATGCCTTCGCGCAGGTACAGGCCGTTGGTGCCGTTACGCTCCGCCTTGAAGACCACCTGGACCGGTCCGGCGGCAGGCGCATGGAGGGCAACGAAACTGCCCGCTCTCCAGCGCGCCAGCTCTTCACCCGGCTCCGTCGAGCCGCCGACGCCTGGCGGACGTCCGGAGAAGACCCAGAACAGCATGTCCTCGACGCCTTCGCGTCCGGTCCGCGCCACCGGGTGGATCGCCTGGGTGGCCAGGTCGTAGACGAACACACCCTGGTTGACCGGGATATCGACGACCAGACCGGTCGGGTGGATCTCGTTGCAGTAGGCGATCAGGTCCGGATTGCCGTCGACCGGACACAGCAGGGTCTTCTGGAAGGTCTCGGCTCCCCAGCTGGCCCAGAAAGCCATCCGGCTGCCGTCGCTGTTCAGCGAGAGCGCCTCTCCGAAAGTTCCGAATCCGGTCCCTTGGGCCTCGCCCGGCACCTGGTCCCCGATGCCGACGACCACCTGAAGGGCGGGAAGCGAGGCGATCGGCGCCCGGTAGATCCCGCCCAGCGTCGGCGCTTCCTCGATGTCGAGGCCAGTGAAATACACGAATCCATTGGCTGCACTCGGTGGCGCGGTCGACCCGAACTTGACGGTCCCGCCGGCAGGCTGGTTCGGGATCAGCATGTTCGAGCTCGCGATCAGGCCGGTGTAGGGGATCGGCATCGTGCTGACCACATCCCTGAAATAGATGCCGGTGCGCCCGAGGCCATCGACCGGATCGGTGTAGTTGCCCTTGTAGACGATGTAGCGCCCGTCGGCCACGGCCGTGGGACCCGGAAACTGGTCGAAACGGGTACCAAGCAAGGCGCCGGGAACGGAGTACCAGGGAAAGCTCAAGGTGAACTGGTCCGGCTCCACGGCGCTGCCGAGCAGGCTGGCACCAGTGACCGGCACGCCGTTGGGAAAGGCGTAGATCCCGGCGGTTCCGATACGGGTCTCGGTCGTTCCGAGCAGGTAGGTCCAGACCGGCTGATGCTGGCCACGCACGGCGATCAGGCTGGAGGTGGCATCGATCCGCGGCGTCGCCGGGAATTCGAGGAAACCTGCCGGCAAACCGGTATAGCTCGTGTTGTTGGGGTCGGGAACCGCATCCCCGCGCGTCAACAGCTTCACGATGGGCCCGGGTGGGAACAGGCTGCGCTGGTAGATGCCATCGACCTGCTGGGACATCCCTTCCCTGCTGCGGGCACGGAACACGACCAGACCGGCATCGTTGATCGAAGGCTGGTTGTAACTGCTGAACGTCGCAGCTGGCGCCCCTCCGGGCGCGATGTCGCTGTTGTTGGCCACCGAGGTCCAGTCCAATTGTTGGGCGTTGACCGCGAATGCCGGCGCGATGAGCGCCACGAGTCCGAGGACCTGACCGGCAGAGCGCTTGTTGCGGTCCATGGCATGACTCCGGAAGATGGGAGAGGTCCTTCGGCCGGGGAAGTGCCAGCCGAATGGATACTTGTCAGTGTATGCCCCGCCCCCCTGGGCGCCTTGACGAATGTCAACATTTGCCTGAACCACTGCTGCGACCCGAACAGGGCATGGGCGGCGGAGAACCCGAGACGGCAGCCGGGCGCGGCCTCGATCGTGCCGTCCCATGGCCCGGCACGCAGGCGGCTGCGAATGCTTGGACATCCCGAAGAACAGATCGGCATGAAGTCATGCCGATCATTGCCTGCCTCGTCAGCGCACCCGGATTGACGGCCGGTTCCGGCCGTCCATTCCTCAGCACACTCGATGCAAGCCATCGCGCCAATGGCAATACCCGATCGGATTGCTTGCAGCCCCCGAGCCGATCACACCAGTCCGAGCACCGCCCTCACCGCTGCCGGATCCTCGGCTTCCAGCACCGCGCGCTTTTTTTGCAGCAGGGGCTTGCGATGCAAGGTGGCCAGCATGGCCTTGAGCTCCAGAATCCCGCGTGGGTGCAGGCTGAAGTCGGTCAGCCCTAGCGCGAGCAGCAGCGGGGCCAGGCGGGGCTCGCCCGCCATTTCGCCGCACAGCGAGACCGGCTTGCCGAGCGCATGGGCGGTGTCGATGACGGCAGAGATCAGCCGCAACACCGCCGGGTGCAGCGGCTCGTACCAGCGTCCGACCTGCTGGTTCGCACGGTCGGTGGCCAGCGTGTACTGGATCAGGTCGTTGGTGCCGATCGACACGAAATCGAGCATCGCGATCAGGCGCGGCGCGGTGATCGCTGCCGAGGGCACCTCGATCATGCCGCCGAGTGGCACCTCGGCCGCGTACTCCTTGCCCGCGGCCTCCAGTTCGCTGCGCGCCAACGCGATCTGCTCGAGCGCGCGCAAGGCATCCTCAGCCCCCCCCAACATCGGCAGCAGC
>JANJUH010000307.1 GCA_024710675.1 Lysobacterales bacterium | reverse complement strand
GGCGCTGGCCGGCGGACGCATCCGTTATCCGGGCAGTCCGTTGCCGATGTCATTTTCCGAAATCGGCTATCCACACCAGGTGCTCGAGCTCAGCATCGAAGCGGGATCGCTGGCGGACGTGGCCTCGATCCCGGTACCAAGGCCGGCGCCGATAAGGCGCGTGCCGGAACGCGCCGCACCGATCGACGAGGTGCTCGCCGCCCTCGCTGCGCTCGATTTGCCGGCGGCCCCAGCCGGCCTCGAAACACTGCTCGAAGTACTGGTCCAGCGCAGTCCGGGCGACGAGGACCCGGTGCCGGCAATCCGTGCCGCGCTCGAAGGACGCCCGGTGCGCCTGGCCGGCATCCGCGTGCAGCGCGCGACGGGGAGCAGCTCGAACCCCGCCAAGCCGCGACTGGCGATGAGCGACCTGCAACCGCTCGCGCTGTTCGAGCGCCTGGTGCGCGAGCGCCACGGCGAAGACCCTGATCCTGCCGTGCTCGCGGCCTTCGGCGAGTTGCTGCTCGAAGCCGAGCGCGGGGCCGACTGATGCGCATCCTTGCCATTCGCGGCTGCAACCTCGCCTCGCTGGCCGGCGAGTTCCTCGTCGACTTCGAAGCCGAGCCGCTCGCTTCCACCGGCCTGTACGCCATTTCCGGCCCCACCGGCGCCGGCAAATCGACGCTGCTGGATGCGCTGTGCCTGGCGCTGTACCACGACACGCCGCGCCTGCAGGCCGCCGGCGAGCGCCAGTCCACGGTGCCCGATGGCCGCAACGGTGCGATCAGCACGCGCGACCCGCGCAACCTCCTGCGCCGCGGCGCCGGTTCCGGCTGGGCAGAGGTCGATTTCGTCGATCGTGGACAGCGCCGCTGGCGCGCGCGCTGGAGTGCGCGGCGCGCCCGCGGCAAGGCGGACGGCGCCCTGCAGGCCGCCGAAGCCAGCCTGGTCGATCTCACCGATGGCAGCGTGCACGGCGGGCGCATCGTCGAGATCCGGCAGAAGCTGGTCGAGTTGATCGGCCTCGACTTCGGCCAGTTCTGCCGCTCGGTGCTGCTCGCACAAAACGACTTCGCAACCTTGCTGAAGGCCCAGCAGAAGGAACGCGCCGACCTGCTGGAATCGCTGACCGGCACCGGGATCTTCCAGCGCCTGTCGGCGCTCGCACACCAGAAGCACGCCGAACGGCGCGCGCGGCTGGCCGAGCTGGGTGCCGAACTGGAGCGCATCCGGGCGCTACCCGACGAGGAGCGCGGCGCGCTGCAGGACCGGTTGACGCAATTGCGCGCCGAGGACGACGCGCTCGCCGCGGCCATCGCAAGCCTCGAGGCGCAGCGCGAGCAGCACCGCATCGGCGCGCGACTGGCGGCGGAGCTGGCGCGGCATTCGGAGGAGCGCCAGCGCCACGCGGCAGCCCTCGCCGCCGACGCAGGCGAAGGACTCGCATTGACGCAATGGCAACTGGCCGAGCACTACGCCCCATTGCTGAAACTGCGCGCCAAGGCCGCCGCGCGCGCCCGCGAACTGGCGGATCGACTGCCCGCGCTCGAATCGGAGTTGAGCGGCGCGGCGCAGACATTGGCAGGCCTGGAGCAGGAACAGGCTGCGCGCACGGAAGCCCTGGCGCGGACCCTGGCGGCGCGCGAGGCAGCCGAGCCGGCGCTGCTGGCAGCACGCGGACTCGATCGCCAGCTCGCGATCGCGGAAGCCGAACGCGCCGCAACGCAGGCCCAGGTCGCGGCCTGCGCCCAGCGCGACACCCGCCTTGCGCGGACCATCGCCCGCCTGATCCCGGACCAGGAGCAAGGCGGTGGAGCGGCTTCCGCTGCGTCCGTGCTGAATCACCTCGAGGGCGCCCTCAGTGCGTCGCACGAAGCGTTGAAGCGCGCCACCGAGGCCATCGAGAGCACGGAAGCCGAACGCAAGGCGCTCGCCCCCGACAGCCTGTACGCGGAGCGCGAGCAGTTGGCCAGCCATCGGGCGCGCCTGGCCGCCGCCGAAGTCGCGGTGCAGGCCCTGACCCGGGCCGAGGCGGCACGCGACAAGGCCGGTGCCGAGTTCGCGCGCGCGCAGGAGCGGCGGGTGCAATGCCGGCACGAGGCCGAAGCCGCGCACACTGCGGGTGCGCAGGCGCGAACCGCCCTCACCCTCGCCGAGCATGCTTGGGAGCGCGCCAGCCTGCTGGCCGATGCCCACACCGAACGCCTGCGCGAACTGCTGGTCAGCGGCGAGCCCTGCCCGGTCTGCGGCGCCACCGAACACCCGGGCCGCCACGACCCGGCCTTGCGCGCCGTGCTGGCGGGGCTCGAGGACGAACGCGGGCGTGCTCGCGCCACACTGGATGCAGCGCGTGCGGCGGAGCAAGCCGCGGGGACCGCGCTGGCATTGGCCGAAGACGCCCACCACCGGGCCGGGCAAGCCCTGGAGCTGGCCACGGCGACGGTCGCGAGCGCCGCCGACGAGCAAGCGAGTGCGCTCGCAGCGCTGTGGCCCGAGGGCATTCCCGGCGCCGATTCGACGCTGGCGCTCGCTGCGCTGGCACAGACCCTGGCGGCGTCGGAGCAGCAGGTCCAGTCGCGCCAGGCCAGGCTGACGGCCATCGAGCAGCAACTCGCGTCGCTGCGACTGGCGCAACGCAACACCGAAGTGAGCCACCGTGAACTCGGGGAAGCCCTCGCGCAAGCCCGTCTGCTCGACGCTGAACGGATACAGCTCGCCGCAGAGCGCGCCGGGCTGGAGCGAGCGGAGCAGGAACAGGCGGTCGCCATCGAGCAACTGCGGCGCGAGCGGTGCGCGGTGCTCGCCGAGCCCGATGTCGACGCCCACCAGCGCCGGCTCGACGGCGACATCGCGACGGCGCGACAGGTGCTCGATGGCGTCACGGGCAAGGTCGAATCCGCCCGCACAAAGCGCAATGACATCGCCCAGCAGCTCGATCGCAGCCAACGCGAACGCGATACCGCGCTGCGCGCAGCCGAGAGCCATGTGCTCGAGCTGGAGCAGGCACTGGAGGAACGTCGCCGCGGCGGAGCGGCTTGCGCGCCGACGCTGGTGGAACTGCAATCCTGGTTCGCCAGCATTCCGGCCAACTTGGCCGCTCGTGTTGCCGACTGGCAGGCGCGGCAGGAACGTCTCCGGGAACTCGACACCCTGTGCAGCGACCTCGAATCGCGCCTGGACGCCTGGCGCAGCGAGTCCGGTTCGCTGCGTCCCGTCGACGAGATGGGTGCCGACCTGATGGCGGCCACCGCAACTCGCAAGGAGTTGCTCCAGTCCATCGGCGCCATCAGCCAGCAGCTCCGCGACGACGACGCACGGCGGGCGGAGGCCGGCACACGGCTCGCGGCGCTGGAGACCGAGCGCGCGCAGGCGCGGCCGTGGCAGCAGCTCGACGAGCTGATCGGCGCCGCCGACGGCAGCGTGTTCCGCAAGTACGCCCAGCAGTTCACGCTGGAACTCCTCATCGAGGAAGCCAACGCCCACCTCGCCCGCCTCGCCCGCCGCTATCGCCTGACCCGCGGCAGCGAGGAACTCGGCCTGCTCGTCGTCGACCTGGAGATGGGCGAGGAGCTGCGCAGCGTGCATTCGCTGTCCGGCGGCGAGACCTTCCTGGTCTCGCTCGCCCTCGCCCTCGGCCTCGCCTCGCTGGCCTCGCAACGCGTGCGCGTCGAGTCGCTGTTCATCGACGAGGGCTTCGGCAGCCTCGATGCCGATACCCTCAACATCGCGATGGAAGCGCTCGACCGCCTGCAATCCCAGGGCCGCCGCGTCGGCGTGATCTCGCACGTCGCCGAGATGGCCGAACGCATCGGCGTGCAGGTGCGCGTGCGCCCGACCGGGGCCGGGCGCAGCGTGGTGGAGGTGGATGGGTGAGGCTGGCGCCGCCAACGAGGGATGAGTGCGCCAAGAGGGTAAGATCTCCGCTTGCTGCTCGGCCCCCTCTCCCCTGGTGGGAGAGGGCTGGGGAGAGGGGGCTAAAGGCGCTTCAAGCCTGCGCGCCTGCGGGTCTAGCTGCGAACGGAAGCTGCGATGAGGAAGGTATCGCGAGCCAGGATGAGCCACCGATCGCCTTTCCCGACCGGGACTTCGAGCCATGAGACTCAGCTATCACCGAGAGACCGATTCCCTGTACATCCATCTCTCCGACCGGCCCGGGGCTGACGCCTCAGAGGTGGCAGAGGGTGTGGTTCTCGATTTCGACGAGGCCGGCGCCCTGGTCGGCATCGATGTCCAGCACGCCAGCCGAATCGCCGACCTCTCGAAGTTCCTGGTCGAGCATCTGCCCGCCGCGGCGTGATCGTCATCGGCCGTTGAAGGCACGCTGCTGAAACAGGCCCGGAAGGCGCCCGCCCCCGGGCGCCGCTCCTCGATTGCTTCAGCGCGCCTCCACCACCCGCCGCGTGATCTTGAATCCGGCGTAGGCCAGCACCGCCGCCACCAGCGGATTGACCAGGTTGAACAGCGCGAAGGGCAAATAGGCCGTCGTCGCCACGCCCAGCGTGGCCGCCATGTAGGCGCCGCAGGCATTCCAGGGCACCAGCGGCGAGGTCAGCGTGCCGGCGTCCTCGAGCGCGCGCGAGAGGTTTTCCGGCGCCAGCCCGCGACGCTCGTACTCGGGGCGGAACAGGCGTCCGGGCAGCACGATCGCGAGATACTGGTCGGAGGCCGCGGCATTGGTGCCGATCGCGGTCAGCAGCGTCGCGACGATCAGGGACGCCGTGCTGCGCGCAGCGGCCAGCACCGCGCGCACGATGCGCTCCAGCGCGCCGATGCGTTCCATCACCGCACCGAAGGCCATGCCGCACATGGTCAGCCAAACCGGGTTCAACATCGCCGCCATGCCGCCGCGGTTGAGCAACTGGTCGACCTCGGCCACACCGCTCTCGGCGGCATAGCCGGCGAACATGACTTTCCAGGCGCCCGCGACCATCGCCAGCGCGGGCGACCAATCACCTTCGGGCGCCTGTGCGATGGTCATCGCCGGCTGGAAGATCACCGCGAAGACGGCGCCGACCAGCGCACCGAAGGCAATGCTCGGCAACGCCGGCACCTTGCGCATCGCCAGCACCAGCACCAGCAACAGCGGCAGCAGCAGGTGCAGGCCGGGATGGAAAGCCGCCTGCAGTTGCGACGAGAGGGTGTCGAGCCCGGCCGGCGCATCAGCGCTGCCGTTCATGCCCAGCAGCGCAAAGCCCGCCAACGCGATGACGAAGCTGGGGCCCGTCGTCCACACCATGTGGCGGATGTGGACGAAGAGTTCCGATCCGGCGGCGGCCGGCGCCAGATTGGTGGTATCGGACAAGGGCGACATCTTGTCGCCGAAATAGGCGCCCGAGATCACGGCACCGGCGGTGATCGCCGGCGACAGCCCCAGGCCCGAGGCCACACCCATCAGCGCCACGCCGAGGGTACCGGCCACCGTCCATGAACTGCCGACCGCCAGCGCCACCAGCGCGCAGACCAGGCAGGTCGCCGGATAGAACCAGGCCGGGTCCATCAGCATCAGGCCGTAGTAGACC
>JANJUH010000274.1 GCA_024710675.1 Lysobacterales bacterium | reverse complement strand
CAGCCGGCTTGCTGGCGCTGGTCAGGGTGTCACCGACCGGCGCGCCGTGGACGTCCTTGATCGAGGCGCAGACGAAGCCGACCTGGCCCCAGGACAGGCGCTGCTTCTGCAGTCGCTTGGGCGTGAACACGCCGACCTGGTCGACTTGCCAGCTGCGACCGGTCGACATCACGAGGATCTTGTCGCCGACGGCGATCTCACCCTCGACCACCCGCACCAGCGAGACCACGCCGAGGTAATTGTCGAACCACGAATCGATGATCAGCGCCTTCAGTGCCTGGCCGGCGGGCTCGGCCGGCGGCGGGATGCGCGCGATGATGGCCTCGAGCACCGCGCGCACGTTCAAGCCGGTCTTGGCGCTGATCTCGATGGCTTCGGTGGCATCGACGCCGATGACATCCTCGATCTCCTTGCGCACTCGATCGGGTTCGGCGCTGGGCAGATCGACCTTGTTGAGCACCGGCACCACCTCGAGGCCCATCTCCACCGCCGTGTAGCAGTTGGCGACCGATTGCGCCTCGACGCCCTGGGCGGCATCGACGACGAGCAGCGCGCCCTCGCAGGCCGCCAGCGAGCGCGAGACCTCGTAGGAGAAGTCGACGTGGCCGGGGGTATCGATGAAGTTCAGTTCGTAGACCTGGCCGTCGGCGGCCTGGTAAGGCAGCGAGACCGACTGCGCCTTGATGGTGATGCCGCGCTCGCGCTCGATCGGGTTCGAATCGAGCACCTGCGCCTCCATCTCGCGGTCCTGCAGGCCGCCGCAGATCTGGATGAAGCGGTCGGCCAGGGTCGACTTGCCGTGGTCGACGTGCGCGATGATCGAGAAGTTGCGGATATTTTTCTTCATGGGGTCGCAAGGCAGGGCAGCGCCGGCGCGAACGGCCGGAGTACGCAAAAGCCCACCATTAAAGCACGAACGTATCCGATGAACCTGTCTACGCCGCGCTCAGTGCGCAGGCAGGGTGGCCGGCTCGATGGCGGCGGTGGCCTCGACCAACTGCGTGAGGGTGGCCGGCGGCGCGTCGCCGTAGACATGAAAACGATGACCGCCCAGTTGCAGCACCTCATGCGCCAACGCCCCGCGCCGCCAGGCAGCACCACCGTCGTCGCCTGCGGCCACCGGCAGGCGATAGATGGACACCCAGACCACGCCGTCACTCAGGATCCATTGTCGGCCCTCGGCCAGCCCAGGCACCGCCAGATCGGCGTCGACCACGCGAAAGCCGGCCGGCAGGGTGATGCCCGGCCACGCCCTCGCTGCCGCCGCATCGCCCGCTGCCGCCGGCCGCCCACCGGCGAAACCATGGACCGACAGGCGCGTGATCAATCGACGCTCGAGCACCTGGCCATCGGCAGCGATGCGCTCGCTGCGCAGCGGCAGCCCGGTGGCCAGGTCCAGCCACAGGCGCAGCGCGTAGCGATCGGCGAATCGCGGCAACAAACTCAGCCGAACCGCCTCGCGGCCGGCGATGCGGTCACGCCCCTCGAGCTGGGCCGCGTAGGCCTCGGCCACCCGCCCGGTATCGAGTCCGACCTCACTGGCCACGCCGGCGGCGAGGCTGCGCTGCCCGTCGGGCGCCAGCAAGGACAGCCCGCTGGCCGTGCGCACCCAACGCCGTGGCGAGCCGTTCAAAGCGATCGCCTGCTGCTCCGGCCCGGACGGGCCGATGCGCTGCGACAGCTCGATGAGTTCAGGATCACCACCGGCATCGATCAACACCGTGGCGTCGTAGTTCAGCGAACGCTGCGCGGCATCCATGCGCGCCGCCCATTGCTTCCATTCGACCGCCGATGCCGCAGCCGGCCACAGGACCAGCCAGGCCAGCAGCAGGCGCAGCCCGCTCATCGCGGCGGATAGGCCGTGGTCTGCGCGGCCGGCTCCGCCTGCGGCGCCTGCCAGCCATACACATGCTCGTCGCCACCGACGATCCAGCCCGGCTGGGCAAGCTGGCCATGGCGCAGCAACATCAGTTCATCGGCACGCAGTACGCGCGGATCGGCCGACAGGGTCACGCTGCGCTCGGCGGACACCGGCTGCACGCCGGCGCCACCGGCACCAATCGCCGGGACGATGGGCCGCGGCACGTCGACGCCGGGAGCCGCGCGCACCGCCACCGTCTCGGCACCCGCCGGCAGCGGCGCATCGATCCGCGGCGTCAGCACGGTCAATGCCAGCAGCGCCACGCTGGCCGCCACCGCAAAACCGGCCCACGGCCGCCACGCTGGCTCGCGCCGCAGCGGCGTCGCCAGCGCATCCTGCTCGATCGCCGCCATCACGCCGGCGGAGAGGTCCAAGGGCCGGCTACCGCCGCGCTGGCCAAGCACATCGCGGATCAGGTGGTAGCGACTCCAGGTGCCGCGCATCGTGGCGTCGTGATCGAGGCGACGCATCAGGAACGCACGTTCCTCACGACCGAGTTCGCCATCCATGAATGCCGACAATTGCTCGCGAATGTCCTCGGACATGCCTCAGCCCTCCACCCAGGGACGGATGCGCCGGTCGACGGCGTCCCGACCCCGGAATATGCGCGACCGGACCGTTCCGATCGGGCAGTTCATGATCTGTGCGATTTCCTCGTAGCTCAGCCCGTCGACCTCGCGCAACATCAGCGCGGTGCGGATCTCCTCGGGGAGCTCTTCGACCGCGGCGAGCACGGTCCGTTCCACCTCGGCACGCAGGAACTCGTTCTCGGGTGTCGCGCGGTCGTGCATGCGCCCGGAGTCCTCTAGCCTGACGGCGTCGTCGATCGCGATGTCGTCGGTCGGCGGCCGCCGCGACTGCGAGACCCGGTGGTTCTTCGCGCAGTTCACCGCGATCTTGTAAAGCCAGGTGTAGAAGGCGCTGTCGCCACGGAAATTCGGCAGCGCCCGGAAGGCCTTGATGAAGGCCTCCTGGGCGACGTCCTGGGCCTCGTGCCAATCAGGCACGAAGCGCTGCACCAGGCTGACGATGCGGTGCTGGTACTTGCGCACGAGCAGGTCGAAGGCCAGGCGTTCACCCGCCTGCACGCGCTCCACCAGGGCTGCGTCGATCGCCGCCTCGTCCACCAGCCCTCCAGTCGTCGTGGCTCGTGGGCCGGGGACAGGGTCCCGGCGCTCGAGCGGATTGCGCAATGATTGCGCGGCCTGCACAGGATACAAACCCATCGGCAGCTTGCCTCTGGCGCTGAACGTTGACGCTTGGGACCGGGCAGGGACGCGGAAAGTTCCCGCCTCTCACCGAACATGCCTCGGGTAACGGGTGCGACGACAGTCGTCGAAAAGGGGCAGGGGAAAGGGGGCAGGGGTCAATCGAGGGTGCGATCCGACCGCGACGCAAACCGGGTCCCCTGCCCCCTGCCCCCTGCCCCCTGCCCCCTTGCCCCGGTTCGCTACGCGCAGACCGGACCGTGGGGCTACAGCCACTCCCCGCCTCAACCGTCCTGGATCTCCGTGATCAGGCGAGCACGTTCGTTCAGCAGGTTCTCGAAGCTCGCCGCGGGCAGCGGCCGGCAGAACAAGTAGCCCTGCAGCTCCTGGCAGCCGTGGTCGCGCAGGAACTTCAGGTGATCCTCGGTCTCGACGCCCTCGGCGACGACGACGCGATCCATGTTCTGCGCCATGTTGATGGTGGCGCGCACGATCGCCTCGTCGGCCGGATCCACGCCGATGTTGCGCACGAAGGTCTGATCGATCTTGATGCGGTCGGCCGGGAAGCGCTTGATGTAGTCCAGCGAGGACTGGCCGGTGCCGAAGTCGTCGATCGCGATGTGGCAGCCGAGTTCGCGCAACTGCCCGAGCAGCTCCATCAGGTTCGGGATGTCCTTGATGTTGATGCTCTCGGTGACCTCGAGGTCGAGGTACTGGCCCTCGAGCCCGCTCTCGCGCAGCGCCGACTCGACGACCTCGACCAGGTTGGGCTGGCGCAACTGCAGAGCCGAGAGATTGACGCCGACCCGGAGCGGCAACTGGAAGCGCTCGATCCAGCGCTTCGCGTCGCGGCAGGCGGTCCGCATGATCCACTCGCCGATCGGCACGATCAGTCCCGTGTCCTCGGCGATCGGGATGAAGAAGCCCGGGCTGATGAGGCCGAGCTCCGGGTGCTCCCAGCGGATCAGCGCCTCCATGCCGATGATGTCCTCGCTGCGCGCGTCCATCTGCGGCTGGTAGTAGGCGCGCAACTCGCCATTGCGCTCGGCGACGCGCAGCTTGGTCTCCAGATCGAGGCGCTGGCGATGCGACTCCTCGGGCACCGCGACGTAGGCCTGGTAGGTGTTGCGACCGAGTCCCTTGGCGCTGTACATGGCCACGTCGGCGTGCTTCAGCAGCAGCTCGCCGTCCTTGCCGTCGTCCGGATAGAAGGCGATGCCGATGCTCGCGGTGATCTGCAGCTCGCGCCCGTCGGAGAGCGTCAGCGGCGTCTCCAGCACGCGCACGATCTTGTCGGCGATGCGCATCACGTCGTCGCGCTGGACGATGTGGCGCAGCACCAGCGTGAACTCGTCGCCGGCATAGCGCGCCACCGTGTCGGAGGCGCGCACGCTCAGGCGCAGGCGCTTGGCCACGGCGTTCAGTACCTGGTCGCCGATCGAGTGACCGAGGCTGTCGTTGATGGTCTTGAAACGGTCGAGATCGACGAAGAGCACGGCGAACTGCTCGCCACTGCGCCCGGCTTCGGCGATCGCGGTCTGCAGGCGATCGTTGAACAGCAGGCGGTTGGGCAGGCGCGTCAGCGAGTCGTGCAGTCCCTGGAAACGGCTGTCCGAGCGATAGCGCGCGATCAATGCCTGCATCGCCAGGTGCGAACCGATCAGTCGCGCGACCGACAGCAGCTCGCGGGCTCGCGGCTGCGTGCGGCGCGAGCCCGCGATCAGCGCACCCATCGCGTGATGGCCCTCGCCATACAGCGGCACGCCGACCACGCTGGCCAGGCGCAACTGGGTGAACAGGGCCTCGCCGAGATGGGCGGCGGCGTCTTGGCCGGCTGCGTACTCCGAACCGGCCAGCACCCGCTTGTACAACTCGGTCTCCCAGACCGGGTAGAGCGCGCCCTGGGCGGCGCGCGGCAGGGCGGCCAGCACCTGTGGCTCGGCCTCGTTGCCGCCGCGCTCGGCGCAGACGTAGAAGAAGTCGAGGCCATAGTCGGCGATCAGGCGCTTCAGCACCGGCTGCACGGCCTGGCCATCCTGGCCCGAGCGCGCCAGCCCGGCGAGCAACTCGAGCGGCGAATCGGCGCCCGGACCCGCGGTCAGCATGACCAGGCGCGCGGAATCCCCGTTGAAACGCATGCAGGCGAGGCCGACGAGGCGCGGGTCGCCGTTGGCGTCGATGCGGGCCTCGCCCAGGCCGAGCGACTCTTCGCGCACCGCCGGCAATTCGCCGATCAGTTCGCTCGCACTGGCTTCCAGCAACTTCTCGAGCGGACGTTTGAACAAGGCGCAGGCCTTGGCGTTGGCCGCGGCGATGTGATCTTTCTCGACATCGACGACCACACTGGGTGCATCCAGCGCCTCCAGCCAGTCGCCGGCAGCGACCACCGCCGCGCCATCGCCGGCCAGCAGCTCGTGCGCCATGCGGACAGCCTCGCCCGCATCCACCGGGCTCGGCAGCCAGGCGGCGACCGGCGCGTCCGGGCCGCCCTTGCTGCCGGCAGGACTGGCCCCGCGCGGCAGGATCCCGATGCGCGGGATCAGGCGCCAGCGTGGATGGCTGGCGAGCAGGCGACACAGGCCCTCGGCTTCGGCATAGGGATCGAGGAATTCGACGAAGATCAGCGACAGCGCAGGCTCCTGCGCCAGCAGGCCCTGCGCCTGGGCGACGTCGCGGGCGGTGTAGATGGCTTCGAACTCGGCGCCATCGAAGGCATCGAAGAGCACCCGGCGGTCGTCGCGGTTGCCGACGACGATCAATACCCCTGCGTAGCGGTCGGTGCGCATGTTCATCCCCTGATCCAGCGGCCGTCACGCAGGCGCAGGCGATTCGAAGGGCCATGCTTGTGCACGATCACGGTTGCCAGCGCATCGAGACCGGCCGGCACCTCCAGCTTGTTGGCCACCATCACCACACGCTTGTCGCCACCTTCCTTGCCGCGGCCGATCTGCCGCAACACGGCCACGACCTGGGGCGTCAGCTCGCGACGGCCGGCCGGGAAGACGTAGACACCGAAATGGCTGGATTGCAGCAGGTAGCGCAGGGCATCGGGCAGGCGCCGGGTTGCCGCCACCGTGATGCCGTGCTCGCGCAGGCTGGACAGGCCGGCGTCCGGATTCCAGGCGTAGATCGAGTGGCCACGCCGCTGCGCCATCATGCGCAGGTAGACGAGCACCTCGTCGAGAAAGGGCGACTGCAACAGGACCAGTGAACTGTCCGCATCGAGGATCTGCTCGTAGAGGCCCGTGGGCGTGCGCTCCTCGCCGCTGGTGCGGATCTCGATGGGCTCACTGCTGGATGGTGCGGCGCTCACCCCGTCTCCTGCGGCCAGCTTGACCACCCCAGTATAGGGCGCCAGCCATCGCGATCGCAGCGCCGGGAGCGGCACCGCGAACTCGGTCACATCGTGTGGGTCGGCTTGTCCGAGGACAAGGTGCCGGCAAGGATGGATTCGATCTTGGTGCGCACCGTCTCGCCGTCGGCGCCCTCGGCGAACTGCACGCCGATGCCGGCGGTGCGACTGCCCTGGGCGCCGGTGGGCGTGATCCAGACCACCTTGCCGGCGACCGGCAGGCGATCCTTGTCCTCCATCAGCGTCAGCAGGATGAAGACCTCGTCGCCCAGTCCATAGCGCCGCTGCGTGGGCACGAACAGGCCGCCATTCTTCAGGTACGGCATGTAGGCCTGGTACAGCGAGGCCTTGTCCTTGATCGCCAGGGACAGGATGCCCTGGCGCGGCACGCTTGGGCCGGTGCTCATCGTCTTGCCTCCCCTATGGTGCGAAGAGCGCCTGCCAGCGTCGCGCGAGATCCGCCAGCATCAGGTCCTCACGCACGCCACTGCCCAGCATCGCCCGCGACGATTCGAGTTGTGTGACGAACGGCAGCAGGCTCGACATTTCGCGCGCCGAAGTCAAGCCGACGAAGGCATCCCACGCCGCATCGCCGGTGTGCTGTCCGCGCACCGCGAGCGCGAGCAGGCGTGACCAACGCGCCAGCAGCGGCCCCGCGGCCTTCGCGGCGGACTGGGCGAAGACCACGGCGGGCAGGCGACCGCGGGCGATGTCGGTCAATTGCTCGCGCAGGCCGGTCCACTCGGCCCAGGCGCCGGGCGCCAGCAGCGCCTCGGCCAGTTCGGGATCGCCACCGGCCACGGCGAGCGCCAGGGCGGCCTGGCCGGGATCACAGCCGCTGGCCCGCGCCAGCGCTGCGGCATCCACGGCCGTGGTGGTGCCGGTCAGGCCGATACGCTGGCAACGGCTGCGAATGGTCGCGGGCAGTCGCCCGAGGCGATCGCTGACCAGGATCAGGTAGGTGTCGCCGGCCGGCTCCTCGAGGGTCTTGAGCAGCGCATTGGCCGCCGCGACGTTCATCCGCTCGGCCGGTTCGATCACCGCCACCTGCACCTGGGCGATCTGCGGGCGCTTCGACAGGCGCTCGGACAGCTCGCGGATCTGGTCGACCTTGATCTGCGCCGAATCGACCGGCATCACCTCGACCAGGTCGGGGTGGTTGCCGGCGACGAGCAGCACGCAGCCCCGACAGCGACCGCAGGCCTGGCCATCATCGCCGCGAGCGCCGCAGAGCAGCGCTGCCGCCATCGTCCGGGCCAGTGCGTGCTTGTGCAGGCCGCCCTCGCCGTGCAGCAGCAGGCCGTGCGCGAGCTGCCCGCGCGCCAGCGCAGCGCTGAAACGTCGCCAGGCCTCCGCGTGCCAGGGACGGATCGGGCTCATGGGCGACCCAACTGGTAACGCGCAACCGCGCGGTTGTGCTCGGCCAGGGTCTTGGAGAACACGTGGCTGCCATCGCCCCGGGCCACGAAAAACATGTGCTCGGTGCGCTCCGGATTGCAGGCCGCTTCGATCGCGGCGCGCCCGGGCAGCGCGATCGGTGTCGGCGGCAGGCCGAAACGGGTGTAGGTGTTGTACTCGGTGTCGGTCTCGAGATCGACGCGGCGCAGGTTGCCGTCGAAGCGATCGCCGAGGCCGTAGATCACCGTCGGATCGGTCTGCAGGCGCCAGCCCTGGCGCAGGCGGTTGACGAAGACCCCGCCGATCTCGGCGCGCTCGCCCGCACGCCCGGTCTCCTTCTCGATGATCGAGGCCAGGATCAGCGCCTCGTAAGGATCGGCCAGCGGCAGGTCCTCGGCGCGCGCCTCCCAGGCCTCGCGCAGCACCTTCTTCTGCGCCCAGTAGGCGCGCTTCAGCAGCTCTTCGTCGCTGAAGCCACGCGGGAAGAAGTAGGTGTCCGGCAGGAACAATCCTTCAGGATGGCCCTCGGTGGCGCCGACCCGCGCCAGCACCTCGGTATCGGGCAGGCCGCCCAGCGTCTGCTCCAGCACGGGATGCCCGGACAACAGCACGCGCAGCTCGGAAAAACGCATGCCCTCAACGATCGTCACCCGGTGCTGCACCACGCGGCCGGCGGCGATCGCCGCCAGCACGTCGCCGGGCGTCATCGCCGGATCGATGCGGTACTCGCCGGCCTTGAGGCGATCGGCCAGGCCGCTGCGCTCGGCCAGCAGGCGCCACTGCCACCACGGCACCGGTCGCGCGCCGTTGCCTTCGAGCGCGTCCGCGAGGTCTTTCAGGCGCATGCCGGGGCGGAAGTCCACCAGGGCCTCGATGCCGATCGGCGTGCGCTCGAAGCGGTGATAGTCGCGCCATCCCAACCAGGCCACCAGCGACAGGCCCATCGCCAGCAACGCCAGCAAGGCCAGCCAGCGGATGCGCCCGAGCACGGAGGATGGTGCGCTCATGCCTGGTGCAGGTCCTGCCATGCGCGCGCCAATTCGCCCAGGCCGGGATCGACCGGCCAGCGCCGATCGCCCAGAGCGACGACCTGGCGCGGGCCGCGCACGGCATTGATCACCGCCAGGGCCTCGGCATGCTCGACCTGTGTGGGCGTCAGCGGCGCCATCGTCAGCGCGCCGCGTTCCAGCCACCAGCGCCGGCCCACACCGGCGATGCCGCAGCGCTCGACCGGTGGCGTCAGCCAGCGACCCTCGATGCACGCGCACAGGTTCCCGGCCGTTGCCGCCACCACGCCTCCGTCCATGTCCTGCATCAATCCCTCCTGCCATCCCGCGGCCTGGCACTCCTGTGCGGCCAGCACCTGTTCCAGCCGGTTCAGGTGCTTGATGCCGGCCAGTGCCGGCTGGATCGCCAGGCGCACGCTGCACCAGCCAGCGGCGATCCCCTCGGGCGCCGGCGCCAGCGCAGCGGCCTCGATCAGCGCGTGCGGCCGCGGCGGCTGCGGGCGAGCATAACCGCGTGGCCCGCGCCCGGCGCTCCAGAGGATCTTCACGACCGCATCGACGAAGGGGAGCGCTGCCGCTTCCGCCTCGCGCCTCAGCATTTCAGGCGCGGGCGCCGGCAGGCCCAGCCGGTGGCAGCCATCGACCAGCCGCTCCATGTGCCAGTCCCACAGCGCGGCACGGCCGCGGTGGAAGCGGAGGGTCTCGAACAGGCCATCGCCATAGTGCAGCGCGCGATCGTCGGTGGCGATCAGGTTCATCCTTGGGCCCCCAGCGCACGCAGCAGGCCACGCGCCTTGGCCCGTGTCTCGGCCAGCTCGCGCCCGGCGATCGAATCGGCGACGATCCCGGCACCGGCACGCAGCACCAGTTCCCTGCCCTTCACCGCGATCGTCCGGATCAGGATGTTGAGATCACAGGCGCCGGCCTCGTCGATCCAGCCCAGCGTGCCGGTGTAGGCCCCACGGCCCACGCCCTCCAGTTCGGCGATGATCTGCATGCAGCGCACTTTCGGGCAGCCGGTGATCGTGCCGCCCGGAAACAAGGCGCGCAGCAAGGACCAGGCATCGACGTTCGCGCACAGCTCACCGCTGACATTCGAGACCAGGTGGTGGACGTGGGCGTAGCTCTCGATTGCGCCCAGCTCGTCGACCAGCACGCTGCCGGGCACGCACAGGCGGCCGAGGTCGTTGCGTTCGAGGTCGATCAGCATGATGTGCTCGGCGCGCTCCTTGGGGTCGCGCATGAGTTCGGCCACCAGCGCGGCATCGCGCGCCGGATCGGCATCACGGCGCCGCGTGCCGGCGATCGGCCGGGTTTCGATGCGCTGTCCCTGCACGCGCACCAGGCGCTCCGGCGAGGACGACACCACCGCAAAGTCGGCGTGGCGCGCCAGCGCAGCAAAGGGCGCCGGATTGGCCGCGTTCAGGGCTTTCGCCAGCGCGTACGGGTCGATCGCATCGCGCGAGCTGGCCCGCCAGGCGCGCGACAGGTTGACCTGGAAGACATCGCCCGCCCGCAGGTAGTCGTGGATGCGCTCGACGCCGGCCAGAAAGGTCGCCGGTTCGTCTTCAGCCACGGTCAGTTCCTGCAGCAGCGGCGCAGGTTCCTGCACCGTCGAAGCTGCAAGCTGCGCGCGCGCCCAGTCGCTGTCGCCCCGCCAGGAAGGGTCGTCTGTCGCATCGGCGCCGTGGACGGCCAGCGCGCGATAGCGCCATAGCAGCGCCAGCGGCTCGTCCAGCGCCGGTTGCAGGCAAGGGACCGCCGGCTCGAAGACATGGGCGAAATCGTAGGCCAAGTAGAGGATCCAGCCACTGCCGGCGGGCTCTGCGCCGCCACCGCCGATCGCGATCGCCGCCAAGGCCTCGCGCAGTTGCGCCAGGGCCTCGCCATGCCCGGCCCGGCCCGGATAGGGCACCACCAGCGGTGGCCCCTCGACCAGCGGCAACAGGTCGCGAAGGCCGCCCGGCCCACGCGCGGCACTGAGCAGCGCCACCGG
>JANJUH010000231.1 GCA_024710675.1 Lysobacterales bacterium | reverse complement strand
CACCGGCATCATCCTGTCGACCCATGTGCTCGATGAGGCCGAGGCGCTGGCCGATGATCTCGTCGTCATCGACACACGGATGCTGCACGCAGGCCCCATGTCGGCCTTCCTGTCGGGCGGCAGCGAGGTCGTCATCGAGTTTGCCGAGGCGGCACCCGATCCCGCCGCACTGCCCGCAGGCGCCTCGCTGCTGGCCAGCGCGGCGCATGAATGGCGGATTGCGGTCGCTGACGTCCGTCATGAAGTGCCGGCGGTGATCGCGGCGCTGGTCGGCGCCGGCGCCCGGATCCTCTCGGTGCGCGAAGCGCGACAAAGCCTGCGCCAGCGCTATCTCGAGCTGCTGGAGAAGCGCGCATGATCACCGGCCCGATCCGTTGGCTGCTCTGGCGCGAGTACCTGGACCAGCGCCAGAACCGGATGCTGTGGCCGATCCTCGTGATCATCCCGCTGATCGGCGCCGCGCTGCCGGCGATCCTCGCGGTCGGCAGTGCCGCGCTGCTGAGCAAGCAGGCCGCCAATGCCAGCGCCGACCTCAATGCCATGATCGCCGGCGCACGGATGCTGGCGACGATGGGCGGCATCGAACTCGAACGCGCCGCCGCGCTGATGCTGCTGCGCGTGTCGGCCGGTTACTACCTGCTGATGCCGCTGGCGATCGTCTCCATGGCCGGCGCCTACGCGATCGTCGGCGAGAAGCAGCAGCGCACGCTGGAGCCCGTGCTGGCGACGCCGATCGGCACCGATGCCTATCTGGTGGGCAAGCTGCTGGCGGTGCTGCTGCCTTCGCTGCTGATCACCTTCATCGCGGCACTGATCGGCGCCGGCGTAGCGACGCTGAGCTTCTGGATCGCCCATGGGCTGGTGGTCTGGCCGGATGCGGCCTTCTGGATCACGGTCTTCGTGCTGGGCCCCGAGATGGGCGCCATCACCGCCCTGGTCTGCCTGCGCGTGTCAGCACGGGTGCAAGATCCACAGGCGGCCAACCAGATCACCGGCCTGGTGCTGGTGCCGGTACTGTTGCTGGTCATCGGCCTTGCCGGACCCTTCCTGATCCAGAGCCTGGTCTGGTTGGGTGCCGCCTGCGTCGCCGGGGCGATCGCGGTGTACGGCCTGCACCGCTGGGTGCGCGCCGGCTTCGATCGCGAAGAGATCCTGTGCCGGTGGCGATAGACTCGGGAACCTTTGGACCCGCGGAGGAAACTCGACGATGCAGCAGGTGCGCACGACCCTCTCGGGCGGGACCGCGACGATCACGCTGGCGCGTCCGGCGGTGCACAATGCCTTCAATGCCGAGGTCATCGCCGAGCTGACGCAGGCGCTGACGACGATCGCCGGCGACCCGGAGGTGCGCGTCGTCGTGCTCGCCGGCGAAGGGCCCTCGTTCTCGGCCGGCGCCGATCTCGAATGGATGCGCGCGATGGCCGGCTACAGCGAGGCCGAGAACCGCGCCGATGCCCTGAAGCTGGCCGAACTGATGCGCACGCTGGCCTACCTGCCGCGGCCGACGATCGCGCGCGTGCACGGATCGGCTTTTGGTGGCGGTGTCGGCCTGATCGCCTGCTGCGATGTGGCCATCGGCGTGCCCGAGGCGAAGTTCGGGCTGACCGAGACCCGCCTCGGCCTGGTTCCCGCCGTGATCAGCCCTTATGTGATCTCCGCGATCGGCCCGCGCCACGCGCGGCGCTGGTTCCAGTCGGGCGGGCTCTTCGACGCGGCCCATGCGCAGGCGATGGGACTGCTGCACGAGGTCGTGCCGGCGGCCCAACTCGACGAAGTGGTCGAGCGCGAGGTCGCCTCCTTCCTGAAGGCGGGGCCGACGGCCACGCTGATCGCCAACCGCCTGGTGGCCGGAATCGCCGCCCGCGACGAGAACGGGCAGAAGAACCTCGACGAGCAGACCGCCGCGCTGATCGCGCAGTTGCGGGTCTCGCTCGAAGGCCAGGAAGGCCTGGCCGCCTTCCTCGAAAAACGCACTCCGAACTGGCTATGAGAGAAGCGGGGGCAAGGGGAAGGGGGCAAGGGAAACGGCTGCTCGCGCCGAACTGGCCTTTTGCCCGACTGAAGGCCCCGTTCACCATGCGCGTATCGGCCAGGCCGATACCTGCCTCCCCTGCCCCCCGCCCCCTGCCCCTGTTTCACCTGCCCCTGCCCCGGTTTCACCCGCCCCCCTGCCCCTGACCTGACCCCGCGAGCGCACATGTCCTCTGACCGCCTCTTCGACAAGGTCCTGATCGCGAACCGCGGTGAGATCGCCTGCCGCATCCAGCGCACGCTGCGCCGCCTCGGCATCGGCTCGGTCGCGGTCTATTCCGACGCCGACGCGCGCGCCCGCCACGTGCGCCTGGCCGACGAGGGACGCTGGATCGGCGGTGCGGCACCCGCGGATTCCTACCTGCGCGGCGAACGCATCATCGAGGCCGCGCTGGCGACCGGCGCCAAGGCCATCCACCCCGGTTTCGGCTTCCTCTCCGAGAACGCCGACTTCGCCGACGCGGTGGCCGCCGCGGGACTGGTCTTCATCGGCCCGGCCGCCGCCTCGATGCGCAAGATGGGCAGCAAGGCCGGCGCCAAGACGCTGATGGATGCCGCCGGCGTGCCGGTGGTGCCCGGCTACACCGGTGAGGACCAGGACCCTGTGCGCCTGCAGGCCGAGGCCGATCGCATCGGCTACCCGCTGATGATCAAGGCCGCCCACGGCGGCGGCGGCAAGGGCATGCGCATCGTCCGCTCGGCGGGCGAGTTTGCCGCGGCGCTGGCCTCGTGCCAGCGTGAGGCCAAGGGCGCCTTCGGGCGTGATCGGGTACTGCTGGAGCGCTACGTCGAGCGCCCGCGCCACATCGAGTTGCAGATCTTCGGCGACCACCACGGCCAGGTGATCCACCTCGGCGAGCGCGAGTGCTCGGCGCAGCGCCGTTACCAGAAAGTGCTGGAGGAATCGCCCTCGCCCTTCGTGACGCCCGAACTGCGTGCGGCGATGGGCGCGGCGGCGGTGCAGGCCGGCCACGCCATCGATTACGCCAATGCCGGCACCGTGGAGTTCATCGTCGGTCCGCGCGGCGACTTCTACTTCATGGAGATCAACACGCGCCTGCAGGTCGAGCATCCGGTGACGGAGCTGGTGACCGGGCTCGATCTCGTCGAACTGCAGTTGCACATCGCTGCCGGCGAGCGCCTGGCGGAGCTGTTGCCCTCCGGCCCACCGCCCTCGCGCGGCCACGCGATCGAAGTTCGCCTGTACGCCGAGGATCCGGAGCGCGATTTCCTGCCCGGTTCGGGCCGCCTCGAGACGCTGCGCCTGCCGGCGGACGATGGCCGCGTCCGCATCGATTCCGGCGTCGTCGAGGGCGATGTGGTCAGCGTCCACTACGACCCGATGATCGCCAAGCTGATCGTCCACGGCGACGACCGAGCCGATGCGCTGCGCCGACTGCGCACGGCGCTGCGGCGCTGCGTGATTGCCGGGCCGAAGAGCAACGTCGATTTCCTCGAACGCCTGGCGCGCCACCCCGCCGTGGTCGATGCCACGATCGATACGGCCTACCTCGATCGTCATATCGGCGAACTGATGGGCGATGGCGCCGCGCTGCCAGCCGATGTGCTGGCGGCCGCCAGCGTAGCCGTGCTGCTCGACGAGGAGGCTGCCACCCATGTCGCCGTCGCCGCGAGCAGCGACCCGCATTCCCCGTGGGGTCGTGCCGACGGCTGGCGCCTCGGCCACCCGGGCAAGCGCCTCGTGCACCTCGTGCATCGCGAGCACCGGATCGAGGTGATCGCGCACGGTGCGGCCGGCCACTACACGCTCGATGCCGGCGCGCTGCACCTCGAGGTGCGCGGGGCCCGCATCGAGGCCGGCGTCTTCGACGCGCTTCTCGATGGTCGCTCGGTGCGCCTCGACCTGGTGCCGCTGCGCGGCGCGCTGCTGGTGCATGACGGCGAGCGGCGCTGGCCGCTGGAACGTCGCCACCCCTATGCCTTCGAGGCCAAGGGTGCCGAAGGCGGTGATGCGGTGCGTGCGCCGATGCCGGGTCGCATCGTCGCGGTACGCGTGGATGCCGACGCCGAAGTCGCCGAAGGCCAGGAAGTGCTGGTCATGGAAGCGATGAAGATGGAACTGACGCTGCGCGCGCCGCGCGCCGGCAAGGTCGCCGAACTGCGCGCGACCGTCGGCGAATTCGTCGAGGCCGACAGCGTGCTGCTGCGCCTCGCATGAGTCTTGTTCCACCCGATCCGGCCGATGTTGTGGCCGATGTCGCCCGCGCGCTGGCCGAGGACATCGGCAGCGGGGACGTCAGCGCGGCGCTGATCCCGGCAGACGCAGAGGCCGCAGCGAGCATCCTGACCCGCGAGGACATGGTACTGGCCGGCGCGCCGTGGGCCGAGTCCGTGTTCCGCACGCTCGATCCCGAAGTGCACATCGAATGGCGGCACCGCGATGGCGAGCGCGTCGCAGCCGGTTCGATCCTGTGCGAGGTCCGCGGCCACGCCCGGGCGCTGCTGTCGGGCGAGCGCACGGCGCTGAACTTCCTGCAGACGCTGTCGGCAACGGCCACGGTGACGGCCCGCTTTGTCGCCGCGCTGGCCGGCACCGCCACACGCGTGCTCGACACCCGCAAGACCCTGCCCGGACTGCGCCGCGCGCAGAAATATGCCGTGCGCGCCGGCGGCGGCAGCAATCACCGCATCGGCCTGTACGACGCCGTGCTGATCAAGGAGAACCACATCGCGGCGGCCGGCGGCATCGCCCAGGCCATCGCCGCGGCACGCGCGCAGTCACCGGGTTTGATGGTCGAGATCGAGGTGGAATCGCTGGCCGAGTATCGCGAGGCCCTCGCGGCGCGACCCGACCGGATCATGCTCGACGAATTGCCCGAAGAGGAGTTACGCCAGGCCATCGCGGGGCGCGCGGCCGGCATCGAACTGGAACTGTCGGGCGGCGTGGATCTCGATCGCATCGCCGCCATCGGCCAGCTCGGAGTGGACTACGTCTCGGTCGGCGCCCTGACCAAGCATGTGCGGGCGATCGATCTGTCGATGCGGCTACGACTATCGTAGGAGCGCCCTTGGGCGCGATCGGAATTGCGGCAAAATCCATTCGCGCGCAGAGCGCGCTCCTACGGGTGCGGCGAAAACGACCCCTGCCCTCGTGGGAGCGCCCTCGGGCGCGATCACGTCGCCCAAGCCAGAGCCCTGATCGCGCGTAGCGCGCTGCTCCTGCGCCCGCCCGCGGCTCAATACAATCCCGCGAGCTTCGCGCCCACCGCGGCCAGCGACGCCACGGCGAGCACCAGCACCGCCCACATCAGCGTCTTCTTGCCGCCATCGCCGGCTGCAGCGCTCTTGGCCGCTGGCGCGGCTTCGGCGACGCGCGTGGGCGCCTCCTGTCCGGGAGCGAGCAGCAGGAAGCGGATCGTGTCGAGGCGCAGCTCGTCGCCGGACTTCATCAGCTGGCGGGTGACGCGGCGATCGTTGACGTAGGTGCCGTTGGAGGACCCGAGGTCCTCGACCATGACGCCATCGGGCGTGACCTTGAGTTCGGCGTGGCGGCGCGAGACTTCCTCGCTCGGCACCGGGATCTCGCACTCGCTCTGGCGACCGAGCACCATCGTGCCCTGCACCGGAAAGACCTTGCCGAAGGTGACACCGGAGACACCACGCAACACGAACTTCGGCAAGGCGACGCGCACCTTGGTGCGGCCGTCGTCGTCGACGTCGGCGCCACGCGGGTTCGGGACGGTCGGGGCGCTCGCGCGCTCGACCGCGACCGCCCGGGCACGCACGCCGGCGAAGGTGATCTGGTCGCCGGCGCGGAAATCCGCGCTGCCCTCGACCGGCTTGCCATTGACGGCCACCGTGTTGCCGGGATGGAGCACGGTGATCGTGCAGATGTCGCCTTTCGCCTCGATCTCGGCGTGCTGCGGCGCGATGCCCGCCGCGGTCAGGTACACGCGCGCGCCCGCGGCGCTGCCGACCGTGATCCGGCCCCCGCCCAGTTCGACCGGCGAATGCTCGCCACCCGGAAACAGAAGTTTCATGCCGCCCTCACCTGCTGTGAACCCGTGACCATCAGACCCGACACGTAAGACCGGGGCAAGGCGGGCCGCATGTGCAGCCCGTATCGCTCAATCCTGCCGTGCCGGCAGTTCTCGCACCACTCGAAAACCGATGGTGTTGTCGAGCCGCTCACGTGGCTCCGCGCGACGCACCATCACCGCTGCCTCATCGCTGCCGCTGTGCCAGGCTGTACCCATCACCATGCGTTCTCCGCAATCGCCTTGCGTGCGCACCGACTGGTTGGTGGGTCGCCCCGCGTGGCTGTCGTTGGCACAGTCGGCCACCCACTCACGCACGTTTCCTTCGAGATCATAGACGCCCGGCGCTGCAGCCTCCAGCCGTCGTGTCGGCGCCGTGTAAGCGTGGCCATCGTCGCAGGACTGCGCCTTGCTGCCGCCTTCGGCACCTCGATAGCTCTGGTCGGCGCGATTGCCGCTGGCGCAAGGACGCGACTTGACCTGTGCCGCGAGGTATTGCCACTCGGCTTCGGACGGCAGGCGGTAACGCTGTCCCGTGCTGCGACTCAACCACTCGACGTACGCCGCCGCGTCGGCATGCCCCACGCAGACCACCGGATGATCCTCGCCCTGCTTGAAGCCAGGTGCGCGCCAGGTGCGCTCGCGCGATGCCGAGAAGAAGCCGCCGCGATCCCGGCAGGGCGCGTCGGTCAGGCGATGACGCGTGGCCTCGACGAAGCGGCCGAACTCGGCTTTGGTGATCTCGCCGCGCGAGACCGCGAAGGCCACCGAGATGGGTGTCCGCACATCGCCACCGCGGCGGGCGCCGCGCAACATCACCTCGCCCGTGCCGACGATCACCAGTTCGGGTGCGTCGGCGGAATCACGAAAGACCCAACCCGGCTTGCCGATGGCCCGCGCCGTCTTCAGCAGCGCCTGCGCCTCGCGATGGTCTGGCTCGTAAGCCAGCACCTCGCGAATCGCAGCCTCGGCCTCACTACCCTTCCACGCTTCGATCGCCGCCCGGGCGCGAACCAGCGGCCCCTCGACCCGGCGCTGCCATTCGGCGTCCAGGCGCTGCTCGAGCGCTGCCCGGTCCAGCCCCGGCGTCGCCGCAACCTGGCGCGCACGGTCCAGGTACGATCGCCCGGTGTCGATCCGGCCACCGTCGAATTCGATGCGCGCCAGCGTCAGGTAGGCATCGACGACCGCGCTCATGCCGGCAATGGCTTCCGCGTTGCCGGGCTCGATATCGAGCACGCGGCCGAACATCAGCACGGCATTGGCCTCTGCCGGCAACAACAGGCGCTGGGTCCGCAGCAGGTCTTGCCCGAAATCGAGCAAGGCACGCAAACGCTCGGCCGGCAGCTTCGGCCCGTAAGCGGCCGCATCGGGCAGCAGCGCCGGATCCGATTCCGGCATCAGCAAATCCTCCGGCATGTCGCTCGAGTCAGCCCCGGCGACGGGCCCGGCCACGGGCTCCGCATCCGGCGTTTCGGCGACCGCCCCCGGCGTTGCCGGCGGCGCCTGCGCCGGCGCGGGTGCAGCCGGTGTCGCCACCGGCCCGGTCACGGGCACGGTGGCTGGCACCGAAAACTGCCGGTAGACGCCGTAGCCGACGGCGGCAAGCCCGCCGAGCAAGACCAGCGCCAGCGCCCAACGGGCCAGCCCCTGCCGCGTTTCCCCACCTGCACGCACAGGCCTGGCCGCCGCGATGCGATCGATGAAACCGGTGGTCGCGCCCGATCGCACCGGCAGCGCCGCCGCCACCTTGCCCCCCAGCGGAATGGCCTGCAGGGCCTCGATCATCTCGTCTGCCGACTGGAAGCGATCACGTGGATCCTTGGCCAGCGCCTTGTCGATGAAGGGCTGCCAGGCCCTGAATTCGGCGGGCAAGCGGGGAATCGGCTCGAAGACATGGGCGTAGGCGACGGCGAAACCGTCCACTCCCTGGTATGGCGTCTTGCCGGTCAGTGCCTCGAAGGCCAGCACGCCCAGGCTGTAGAGGTCCGAGCGCGCATCGACGTCGCCGCCGCGCGCCTGCTCCGGGCTCATGTAGCTGCTGGTACCGATGCTGACGCCAGTGCTGGTGATCCGCGATGACCCGGACAGTGCGCGCGCGATGCCGAAGTCGGTGAGCACCGGCGTGTCGCTGGCATCGAACATCACGTTGCCGGGCGTGACGTCACGGTGCACCACCTCCTGCTGGTGCGCGAAACCCAGCGCCTTGGCGATGCCACAGAGCACGCGCACGGTCTCCGCGGGCTCGATCCCACGGCGCATGCGCTGCGCGAGATCGCCCCCCGGCAGGTACTGCATCGAGAAGTAATGGAGTTGTTCGGCGGTAACGCCGACCTCGTAGATGGCGACGACGTTCGGGTGCGTCAGTGCCGCGATCGTGCGCGCCTCGCGCAGGAAGCGCTTGGAGAAGCTCGGATCCGCCGCCAGCGCAGGCGCCATGACCTTGAGCGCCACCCGGCGCTCCAGCGAGGTCTGCACGGCGAGATAGACTCGCGCCATGCCACCGACCCCGAGTTCGCGCTCGATGGTATAGCCTGGTATGTGGATGGGGCCCAAGGACGCTCCGTATGGCGCTCACCGCAAGCGCCCGATTGTAGCCAAACGGGGACGGCGGCGGTTCCCCTCGGAGGTATCCACGGATGGGGGCTGCGCCAGAATTGTTCTCGCTGCTGGCGATTGCCATGGTCATCATGGGCTGGCAGTGGCTGCGCGGCGCCCACGAGCGAGCCCTCGCGGCCGCGGGAGCCGCTTGCCGCAAGGCCGGGGTGCAGTGGCTGGACCAGAGCGTGGCCCTGTCGCGCGTGCGCCTGGCTTCCGAGAACGGCCAGTGGGGATGGTCGCTCGATTACCGCTTCGATCTCAGCCGTGACGGCCATGAACGCGGCCACGGGCGTGTGCGCCTGCATCGCGGCGCGGTGCTGTGGATCGAAATGCCGGGGCGGGACGGGCCGGAGTTGTGGCTGTCGTAGGAGCGCGCTCTGCGCGCGAGAAGGCCTCTCCGTAGGAGCGCGCTCTGCGCGCGAGAAGGCCTCTCCGTAGGAGCGCGCTCTGCGCGCGAGAAGGCCTCTCCGTAGGAGCGCGCTCTGCGCGCGATAAAGCCTCGCCGCGAGTCCATCGCGCCCGAGGGCGCTCCTACTTGACGATCTTCAGGTTCGGGCGGCCGCGCTCCGGGCGCGGCGCATCGGCTGCCGCCGGGTTGGGCCCTGACAGCATCTCCCCGGGCACGCCGCCTTCGGCCCACGCCGGCGATTCCTCTTGCGGCGTTGCAGCGGCCGGGTCGAGCACCTCGCTGCCCTCGGCCTCTTCCGGCGGGAACATCATGCCCTGGGCATTCTCCTTGGCATAAACCGCCTGCACCGCTGGAACCGGCACGATGACCACATGGCTCTTTCCGGAAAAGCGGGCATTGAAGCGGATCTCCTCCAGCCCAAGCTCCAGGCGATCGACCGCCATCGGCGAAAGATTCAGGACGACCTGCCCGTCGTTGACCACGTGGCGCGGCACTTGCACGCCGGCCACACCGGCATCGACCAACAGGTAGGGCGTGCACTGGTTGTCGAGGATCCAGTCGTAGATCGCTCGGATCAGGTAGGGACGGGTCGAAGTCAACGCCATGGGGAACTCCAGGAAGGCGGCAGGGCGGACCGCCCTCAGCCGGCGAGTGTACGCTCAGCCTCGCTCAGGGTCTTCTGGAACAAGGGCGTGGGGAATAGCCTCTGGGCGTAGGCATCGATCGCCTGCGGCAAGGCCGAACGCGCGATGCCGACGGCTGGCAACCGCCAGAGGACCGGCAGCAGCAGGCAATCGGACCAGCCAAAATCGTTGCTGAGGAAGTAACGCCCGACCTGGAACAGCGGCTCCGCCTCGGCCAGGCTGGCCAGCAGCGCATCGCGCAGATGCCCCTGGCGGGAGTCGGCGCGCAGGGACTGCAGCGGCGCCATCCAGTCGGTTTCGATGCGATGCGCCATCAGCCGGCCACGTGCCCGCCCCAGCGGGTCACTGGGCATCAGCGGCGGGTGCGGGAAGCGTTCGTCGAGGTACTCGGCGATGATGCGGGCCACGTAGACCACCACATCGCGCTCCATCAACGTCGGCACGGCCGCGTTTGGGACTGCAGCAGCAAGGTCCGGCGGCGGTGCCGCCGGATCGACCCACACCAGCTCGTGCGGCAAGCCCTTCACCGCCATCACCAGGCGGACCGCGTGCGACAGCGGGCAGTCGGTATGGGAGAACAGCGTCATGGCGCTGCGCGATCGGGAAGCCGTCGGCGACATGGTTACCTGCTGATGTCAGCGTGCCACCGGCAGACTAGCGAAGGCGCGTCGACGATTCCAGCCGTCCACGGAGTCGCCCTGGCCCTGGCGGCACGCACCTCCCCTGCCTCCGCGGGCAGGGGAGGTGCCGTCGATGTCAATGCACGTCTTTCCAGTATTCCTGCTTCAGCAACCAGGCGACACCGGTGAACAGCAGCAGGTACAGGAGCACCCAGATGCCGTAGGCTCGCCGCTCCAGTGCAGCCGGCTCACCGACGTACTCGAGGAAGGCTGAAATGTCGCGGGCATCCTGGCGGAACTGGTCGGGAGTGCGCGAACCCGGCTTCACCAGGTCGAACTGCGGCGCACCGGCATGACCACCCTCGCCCTCGCCAGCGGCAGCCCGCGGCATCTGGATGCCCTGCCGGTCCCACAGGACGTTGGGCATGCTGGCGTCCTTGAAGACCGTGTTGTTCCAGCCGCTCGGACGATTCGGGTCCGGGTAGAAGGACATGAGGTAGGAAAAGATCCAGTCGGTGCCGCGCACGCGCGCGGTCAGCGACAGGTCGGGCGGCGCCTTGCCGAACCAGTCCTCGCCGCCCACCTGGTCGATTCCGATCCCGGCCGGCATCGCGGCATGGATGGTGTCGCCGAACTTGGCGCCGGTGAAGTTCAGGTTGTCCATCACCTGCTGCTCGGACAGGCCGAGGTCGCGGGCCATGCGGTTGTAGCGCATGTACTGCAGCGAGTGGCAGGCGCCGCAGTAGTTGAAATACAGGGCGGCGCCACGCTGCAGCGAAGCCTTGTCGAAGATGTTCGCGCCAGACTCCATCAGCGGCACCGCGGGAGCCGCGGCGATGGCGGAGCCCGAGACGAGGGCGAACAGATAGGGAAGCAGGCGCTTAATCATGCATCGTCACCCGATCAGGCACCGGTTTGACCGAATCGATCTTCGTGTAGACCGGCATGAGGAGGAAGAACAGGAAGTAGATGGCGGTGCAGATCTGCGCGACCAGCTTCTGCAACTCGCTGCCCGACTGCAAGCCGAGGTAACCGAGGATCACGAAGGCCACCGCGAAGATCGCCAGCGCGAGCTTGGTGATCGGGCCACGGTAACGGATCGAGCGCACCGGGCTGCGATCGAGCCAGGGCAGCAGGAAGGGGATCAACACCGCAGCGCCCATCACCATGACGCCGAGCAACTTGTCCGGGATGGCCCGCAACATGGCGTAGTACGGCGTGAAATACCACACCGGCTTGATGTGCTCGGGCGTCACCAGCGGATCAGCGGGCGCGAAGTTGTCGTACTCGAGGAAGAGGTGACCGAAGGTCGGCTCGAAGAAGATCACGAAGGCGAACAACATCAGGAAGACGCCGGTGCCGAAGGTGTCCTTCACCGTGAAGTAGGGATGGAAGGCGATGCCGTCGAGCGGCTTGCCATTGGCATCCTTCTTCTTCTTGATGTCGACGCCGTCCGGATTGTTCGAGCCGACTTCATGCAGCGCGCCGATGTGCAGGACCACGAGGCCCAGCAAGACCAGCGGCAGCGCCACCACATGCAGCGCGAAGAAGCGGTTGATCGTCGCATCGGAGGGCAGGTAGTCGCCCTGGATCCATTCGACGAGGCCGGTGCCGATCACCGGGATGGCGCCGAACAGCGAGACGATCACCTGCGCGCCCCAGAAGGACATCTGCCCCCACGGCAGCACATAGCCCATGAAGGCCTCGGCCATCAGCACCAGGAAGATCAGCATGCCGATGATCCACACCAGCTCGCGCGGCTTCTGGTACGACCCATACAGCAGCGCCCGCCACATGTGCAGGTAGACCACGATGAAGAAGAACGACGCCCCGGTGGAGTGCATGTAGCGGATCAGCCAGCCCCACTCCACGTCGCGCATGATGTACTCGACCGAGGAGAAGGCCTCGGCTGCGCTCGGCTTGTAGTGCATCGTCAGCCAGATGCCGGTGACGAGCTGGTTGACCAGCACCACCCCGGACAGGACGCCGAAGTAGTACCAGAAGTTGAAGTTCTTCGGCGTCCAGTAACGGCCCGCGTGCTTGTTCCAGAAATCGACAACCGGGAAGCGCTGGTCGATCCAGCCCAATACCCCGGTCTCAGTCGTCGTGCGCTCGCCGGCCATCAGGCTGCTCCTTCCATCTCGCCAACCACCACCGTGTGGTCATCGACGAAGCGATACGGCGGCACCACCAGGTTGGTGGGGGCCGGCGAACCGTCGTAGACGCGTCCGGCGAGGTCGAACCTGGAGTTGTGGCAGGGGCAGTAGTAGCCGCCCTTCCATTCCGAATCCCAGGGCTCGGGCCGGACTTCCGCATTCAGCTTCGGCGAGCAGCCGAGATGCGTGCAGGAACCGACGAGCACGAGGATGTCGGGGCGCAGGGAACGGTGCACGTTTTGCGCGAAGGCTGGCTGCTGGTCCTCGACCTGTGAGTCGGGGTCCTTAAGGCGCGCGTTCTCGCCCGGCAGGGTAGCGAGCATTTCCTCGCTGCGCCGGACGATGAAGACGGGTTTCTTGCGCCAGGCGACGAGCAGTTGCTCACCCACCTTGAGCTTGCCGATGTCCACGGTGACCGGGGCACCGGCGGCGACTGCACGCGCGCTGGGCTTCCAGGCACTGAAGAAGGGAACGGCGGCGAACACTCCGCCGATACCGCCGACAACGACCGTCGAGGCGGTCAGGAAGCGGCGCCGGCCGTGATTCACGGACTCTGCTGCCATGCGTGACTCCGAGTTGAAGCGAAGCGGTGACGACCAAAGAAGGCTGGCCGCGCAAGCCCGCGAGTTTACAGGATCGCCGGAAGCCCACACAATCGAAGTGACGTCATCCTGGCGTCCAACCCTGCTTCACGATGCCCCACTCCTCGTCTCCGCAGCGCCCGGCCTGGCGCCAGCATCTCCCCTACTTTGCCGCCTGGGCCGCCGCCGGCCTGATCGTCGCGCTCGCCTGGCTGCTCTGGCGCGCCAGCGGGACGCCCGCGCAGCTCGCAACGACGGCGCCGGTCCGCAGCTATTCGGCCGCGGTACTCGGCGCCGGCCCATCGGTAGTCAACATCTATGCCAACCGCATCGTCACCGAACAGCCGGTGCGGCCGCTGGAGAACAACCCGGCCGCCCAGCGCTTCCTCGGCCTGCGCTTCACACCGGCCGGCCCGCCGCGCCAGCGCATCGAGGAAAGCCTGGGCTCGGCCGTGATCGTCCGTGGCGATGGCTACCTGCTGACCAACCACCACGTGGTCCACGACAAGGACAACATCCGCGCCGTCCTATGGGACGGCCGCACGGCCGACGCCCGGGTGGTCGCCACCGACCCGGAGACCGATTTGGCGGTGCTGAAGATCGATGTCGATGGCCTGCCGGCGATCCGCTTTGCGGCCGAGGACAGCCTGCGCATCGGTGATGTGGTTCTGGCGATCGGCAATCCCTTCGGCCTCGGCCAGAGCGTCAGCATGGGCATCGTCAGCGCGCTCGGCGCCGCGCGCGTCAACCTGGGCCTGGCCAGCCAGGAGCTGGCCAATCACCAGCTCGCGGCCTACGAATACCTGATCCAGACCGATGCGGCCGTCAACACCGGAAACTCCGGCG
>JANJUH010000223.1 GCA_024710675.1 Lysobacterales bacterium | reverse complement strand
AGATCGAAAAGCTGATCCGCGCCCACTTCGACCTGCGCCCCTACGGCATCGTCAAGATGCTCGACCTCGTCCACCCCGTCTACCAGCCGACGGCCGCCTATGGCCACTTCGGCCGCAAGCCGGTGACGGTCAAGGGCGCTGACGGCAAGGAGCACACGGCCTTCTCGTGGGAGCAGACCGACCGCGCCGAGGCGCTGCGCGAGGCGGCTGGCCTCAAGGGCAAGAAGAAGTAAGGGCGCCACCGACATCCATTTCCGGGTTCGTCCTCGCCGCCCAAAGCCCCTCTCCCCTCGTGGGAGAGGGGTTGGGGAGAGGGGGCGGGAGCCTCGCGCGTACGCACCATCCTTGACGGTGTCAGGCGCGTAACAACCCGGGCAGACCAGGAAGCAAGCCATGCCCATCCGCCCCTTCCTGCAGCACCGTCCCCGCCTCGGCGAGCGCGTCTACGTCGACGAGGGCGCCCACGTCATCGGCCAGGTCGAACTGGGCGACGACGTCTCGGTGTGGCCCGGCACGATGATCCGCGGCGACGTCAACACCATCGTCATCGGCGCGCGCAGCAACCTGCAGGACAACGCGGTCCTGCACGTCACCCACGATGGCGTCTACACCCCCGGCGGCTCGCCGCTGGTCATCGGTAGCGATGTCACCGTAGGCCACGGCGTGATCCTGCACGCCTGCACGATCGAGGACGCCTGCCTGATCGGCATGGGCGCGGTGGTGCTCGACAAGGTCGTCGTCGGCAAGCACTCGCTGATCGGCGCCGGCGCCGTGGTCTCGCCCGGCAAGGTCATCGAACCCGGCTCGCTGTGGGTCGGCAACCCCGCGCGCTTCGTCCGCAAGCTGACCGAGACCGAGATCGAATCGCTGTACTACTCGGCGCGCAACTACGTGAAGCTGAAGGACCAGTACCTGGGCGGCTCACCGGGCTGATCGCAGCGCTCGCGAGGGACAGCGTCAGCAACTGGCACGCCCGCCGTTGCGGGCATGCCAACGCCATGCCGCGACCCCGGGGCGCGCAGTGCGCAGGGGTCGCGACCTGGGCCGCTTCGGCGCGATGTGCTTACTTGAAGGTGATCTTGCGCAGACGGTACTCGCCGGTGATGTCGCGGATGTCCGGATAGGCCTTGACCTTTTCCTCGCTCATCTTCTCGTTGGCCGTACCCCACTCCTTCATGAAGGCGTCGTAGCGTTCCTTCGAGGGTTCGAGGTCGGCGCCACTCTTGTAGGTGACGGCGAGCACCACATTGAAGTCGCCGCTGTTCGGCAGTTCACTGACGTAGACGGCGTAGTCCTGGATGTGTCCGAGCTTCTTGGCCGCTTCGTTCGAGCTCACCCAGGTAGCGCGGATGCCCTCGAGGTAGTAATCGATCATGTTCGCGTGGACCCGCACCGTCGTGATGTTCGACACGGTAGGGCTGAAGTCGTAATCGGTGTGGGGCTTCAGCTGGGCGAAGGCGGGCTGGGCGAGGCAGAGGGCGGCCAGCAGCGTCAGCGATGCACGAATCTTCATGGGAACGATCTCCTGTGGGCAGCGGGCTTCTGCGCGTATCGGCCACCGGCCCGCAGGGGGTCCTGGGCCTATCGCGTAGACACCGGCGCTGCGTGAGACTGCGCGGAATTGCGCTCATTCAGGGTACTGCCACCCCCGGTCCGGCGCTTTCCGCCTGGTTGCGCGCGCTTGCGCGCAGGTTGCAGATCGGCCGATGCCGGCCCCTGCCGGCCAGGTTGCCGCAGCGCAGAACCCAAGCTCCGATACGCCAACCCCGCGAGGCAGGAGCGCAAGGGTGCTTTCTCCGGTTGCTCCCGCCATCCCGCTACAATCGCGGCCCGACCGATCCGGCCCATTCCGCATGTCCGGCCGCATCCCCGATGCCTTCATCGATGAGCTGCTGCAACGCGTCGACATCGTCGATGTGGTCGGTGCGCGCGTCGCGCTGAAGCGCGCGGGCAAGGAGTACCAGGCGCGTTGTCCCTTCCACGACGAGCGCTCGCCCTCGTTCACGGTCGTGCCGCAGAAGCAGTTCTTCCACTGCTTCGGTTGCGGGGCGCACGGCAGCGCGCTCAAGTTCCTGATGGACTACGAGGGCCTGGCCTTCCCCGACGCCGTCGAGGCGCTGGCGGCGCAGGTCGGCATGAAGGTGCCGCGGGCCGAGGGCCGGGCGGCGGCCGACGACCGCCTGGCCCCGCTGTACGCGATCCTTGCCGAGGCCGCGGCCTTTTTCCGCGAGGAGTTGGCCCGCAACGAGCGCGCGCGGGCCTATGTGGAGCGCCGCGGCATTTCCGAGGCCATGGTCGAGCGCTATGGGCTGGGCTACGGGCCGGATCGATACGATGCGCTGACCGGGCGCCTGGGCAAGTCGGCCGAGCGGATGAAGCAGCTCATCGCTGCGGGCCTGGTCTCGCAGCGCGACCAGGGCTCGCCCTACGACAAGTTCCGCGACCGCCTGATGTTCCCGATCCACGACCGCCGTGGCCGGCCTATCGCCTTCGGTGGCCGGGTGATCGGCGAGGGCGAACCCAAATACCTGAACTCGCCGGAAACCCAGCTCTTCCACAAGGGCCGCGAGCTGTACGGCCTCTGGCAGGCAAGGCAGAGCGCGCAGAAGCTCAAGCGGCTGGTGGTGGTCGAGGGCTACATGGACGTGGTCTCGCTGGCCCAGGCGGGCGTCGAGGAAGTCGTCGCGACCCTCGGCACCGCCACGACCCGCGAGCACGTCGAGCTCCTGTTCCGCAACGCCGAGGACGTGGTCTATTGCTTCGATGGCGACCGCGCCGGCCGCCAGGCCGCCTGGCGGGCGCTGGAATCGACGCTGCCGCGGCTCACCGACGGTCGCCAGGCCTTCTTCCTGTTCCTGCCCGAGGGTGAGGACCCGGACACCCTGGTGCGCGCAGAGGGTGCCGAGGGTTTCCGGCGGCGACTTGGCGAGGCGATGGCCCTGTCCGACTATTTTTTCGAGGGCGTGGCGCGCGAGGTGGACCTGAGCACGCTCGACGGCCGCGCGCGCATGGCCTCGCGCGCGCGGCCACTGATCGAATCGATGCCCGATGGCACCTTCCGAGACCTGATGCGGGATGCGCTGGCCGAAAAGACCGGCAGCCGGCGAGCGGCGCCGGCGGCAGCCGCACCGGCAGCACCCGCGCGGAGACCGGCTGCAAAGTCCCTGCAGCGCACACTGGTGCGCAGTGCGATCGCGCTCTTGCTTGGCCGGCCGCAGTTGCTTTCCGAGATCGAGTTGCCGGCGGGCTTGGCCGCCGTCGATCGCCCCGGCGCGGATCTCTTGCGCGCGATGATCGCGCGCATCCAGTCGCGACCGCTGATCACGCCGGCCGAGCTGCTGATCTCCTTCGAAGGCGATCCGGCCTTCGATGCGCTGTCGAAGCTGGCGTTGGTCGAGTTGCCGGGGGACGAGGAGGCGTGGCGGGAAGACCTGTCGAGCGCCTTGCAGCGACTGGTCGAACAGCACGAGGCCGAGCGCCTGCAGGTGCTGCAGCGCAAGTCCTCGGCCGGCTTGTCGGCGCTCGAACCCGGCGAGCGCGAGGAGTTGAAACGCTTGCTGGTGCGCCTGGCGGGGGGGCGGGGGGCGGCGTAGGAGCTTCCCGAGCCGGTGGGTTGCCCCATGCGGCAGCCACTGGCGACCGGATCCGGGCCTCCTGTGGGAGCGCCCTTGTGGCGCGATTGCGTTGACCGTCATCGCGCTACAAGGGCGC
>JANJUH010000220.1 GCA_024710675.1 Lysobacterales bacterium | reverse complement strand
TCGGCGTGGTTGGTCATTGCGCCAGTGCAGCCTCGATCGCCGCGCGCAGTTCCGCGGCGTCGGGCTTGACCTTGCTGCCGAAGCCTTGCAATACCTTGCCGTCCTTGCCGATCAGGTACTTGTGGAAATTCCACCCGGGCGCGCCGCCACCGCTGGCTGCCAGCTCGCGATAGAAGGGATCGGCCGCCTCGCCCTTGACGCTGACCTTCTCGAACATCGGGAACTCGACGCCATAGGTCAGCGTGCAGAACTCGCGGATTTCCTCCTCGGTGCCGGGCTCCTGGCCCATGAAATCGTTGGACGGGAATCCCACCACCGCAAAACCCTTGCCGGACAGCTCGGCATGCAGCTTTTCCAGTCCCTCGTACTGCGGCGTGTAACCACACTTGCTCGCGGTGTTCACCACCAGCAGCACCTTGCCCTCGAACTGGGTGCAGAGGTTCACCGGCTCCTTGCCGGCCAGGGGGCGGAATTCGCGATCGAGCAGCGCGCTGCAGGCGGCATCGGCGGCACCGGCAGCGGCGAGGAGGGCAAGGGCGATCAGATGACGGGTCATGGCGATTCTCCAGTGGATGAGCTCGATGATGCGCCGCGCCCCGGTGATGAGTCGTGAACCGTCACCCCGCCCGGCACTGCAGCTTGCACCCCCCGCCCCACCCGGGCAGCATCCGGCAGCTTTCGCTCATCGGACCCATCCCGACCATGACCTCCCGCTACAACGCCGCCGACATCGAAGTGCTGGAAGGCCTCGAGCCGGTCAAGCGCCGGCCCGGCATGTACACCGACACCACGCGCCCGAACCACCTGGTGCAGGAAGTCGTCGACAACTCGGTCGACGAGGCTCTCGCGGGGCACGCGAAACAGGTCGACGTGCGCGTTTACGAGGACGGCTCGATCGAGGTCAGCGACGACGGCCGCGGCATGCCGGTCGACATCCACCCCGAGCACGGGGTTCCCGGCGTGCAGCTGATCATGTGCCGGCTGCACGCGGGCGGAAAGTTCTCGAACAAGAACTACGCCTTCTCCGGTGGCCTGCACGGCGTCGGCGTCTCGGTGGTCAATGCGCTGTCGAAGCGGGTCGATGTGGCCATCCGCCGTGACGGCCAGGAATACGCGATTGCCTTCGAGCACGGCGACCCGGCCTCGCCGCTCGCCGTCGTCGGCACCGTCGGCAAGCGCAACACCGGCACGCGCGTGCGCTTCTGGCCGGATCCGAAGTACTTCGACACGCCCAAGCTGTCGATGGCCAAACTGCGCCATGTGCTGCGCGCCAAGGCCGTCCTCTGCCCCGGCCTGGCGATGACGCTGTGGGACGAGTCGACCGGCGAGACCGAGCGCTGGTATTACGAGGACGGCCTCAAGGACTACCTGCGCTCGCAGCTCGCCGATCGCGAGACGCTGCCGGCGGAGCTCTTCACCGGCTCGGTGCAGAAGACCACAGAAGCCGCCGATTTCGCGCTGTGCTGGGCGCCCGAGGGCGAGCTGGTACAGGAGAGCTACGTCAACCTGATCCCGACCGCGCAGCACGGCACCCACGTCAACGGCCTGCGCAGCGGCCTGACCGACGCCATCCGCGAGTTCTGCGAGTTCCGCAACCTGCTGCCACGCGGCGTCAAGCTCGCGCCCGAGGACGTCTGGGAGCGCCTGTGCTTCGTACTCAGCCTGAAGCAGCAGGACCCGCAGTTCGCGGGCCAGACCAAGGAACGCCTGTCCTCGCGCACCGCCGCGCCCTTCGTGCAGGGCGTGATGCACGACGCCTTCTCGCTGTGGCTGAACCAGCACACCGAACTCGGCGAGAAGATCGCAGCCCTCGCCATCGAGCGCGCCCAGGCGCGCCTGAAAACCGAGAAACAGGTGGTCCGCAAGAAGGTCACCAGCGGTCCCGCCCTGCCCGGCAAGCTGGCCGACTGCACCGCCCAGGATCTCGCGCGAACCGAACTGTTCCTGGTCGAAGGCGATTCCGCCGGCGGCTCGGCCAAGCAGGCGCGCGACCGCGAATACCAGGCCATCCTGCCGCTGCGCGGCAAGATCCTGAACACCTGGGAGGTCGAATCGACCTCGGTGCTCGCCTCGCAGGAAGTCCACGACCTCGCCGTCGCCATCGGCCTCGATCCCGGCCAGGCCGACCTCTCAGGCCTGCGCTATGGCCGTGTGATCATCCTCGCCGACGCCGACTCCGACGGCCTGCACATCGCCACCCTGCTGTCGGCCCTCTTCCAGCGCCACTTCCGCTCACTGGTCCGCGCCGGCCATGTCTACGTCGCGATGCCGCCGCTGTTCCGCGTCGACATCGGCAAGCAGGTCCACTACGCGCTCGACGAGAGCGAGAAGAACGAGATCCTCGATCGCATCCAGCGCGAAAAGATCAAGGGCCAGGTGATGGTCACGCGCTTCAAGGGCCTCGGCGAAATGAGCCCGCAGCAGTTGCGCGAGACCACCATGCACCCCGACACCCGGCGTCTCGTGCAGCTCGGCGTCGAGGAAGGCGACGGCACCGACCAGTTGCTCGACATGCTGCTCGCCAAGAAGCGCGCCTCCGAACGCCGCGAGTGGCTGGAGACCAAGGGCGATCTGGCCGTGGTCTGAACGCCGCGCTCGACGGACGCGGCCCACATCGCGAGGACGACTTGTCCCCACCCGCCCCGCCCCGTATGCTCCGCCCCCTCACCGGCTTCTGCGAGCCGGTGAGGACCACGGAGAGGTGTCAGAGTGGTCGAATGAGCCGGATTCGAAATCCGGTGTACAGCTTGCTGTACCGTGGGTTCGAATCCCACCCTCTCCGCCAATATTGCATAAGGGCTTGCTGCCATTCATCGGGCAGCAAGCCTTTTTTGTTTCCATCGGCCGCACG
>JANJUH010000198.1 GCA_024710675.1 Lysobacterales bacterium | reverse complement strand
CGACCTGCCGCCGGCCTACGTCGGCTCGGCGCTGCTCGCCGAAGAGCGCGAGTTGCTGCTGGAGCGCATTCGCCAGCGTGTCGACGAGCGGGTGCCGGTCGCCTACCTGACCGGCGAGGCCTGGTTTGCCGGTCTCAGCTTTAAGGTTTCCCCCGCCGTGCTGATTCCGCGATCGCCGATCGCCGAGCTGATCGAAGGTGGCGTCGAGCAATGGATCGGTGGTCGTGCCCTGCAGCGCGCGCTCGACCTCTGCTGCGGCAGCGGCTGCATCGGCATCGCGATGGCCGCGCACCAGCCGGAGCTCATGGTCGACCTCGTCGATGTCTCTCCCGACGCGCTGGCGCTGGCGCGCGAGAACGCCGCCGACCATGGCGTGAGCGACTGGGTCGAGGTCATCGAGAGCGATCTCTACGCCGCGCTCGGCGGGCGCCGCTACGACCTGATCGTCTGCAACCCGCCCTATGTCGGCCAGGCCGAGTACGCCGCGCTGCCCGGCGAATTCCGCCACGAGCCCGAACTGGCGCTGGTGTCCGGCAGCGATGGCCTCGACCTGCCGCTGAAGGTGCTCGCCGGAGCCCCCGGGCACCTCGAGCCCGGCGGCCTGCTGGTGCTCGAGGTCGGCGCGTCGGAAGAAGCCCTGACGGCGCTGCTGCCCGAACTGCCGCTGACCTGGGTCGATTTCCAGCGCGGCGGATCGGGCGTCGCCGTGATCGATCGCGAGACCCTGCTGGCACACCACACCGAGATCGCGGCCGCGCTCGCTGCCCGAGGCCTGAAGGCGTGAGCGCGAACAGTTTCGGCAAGCTGCTGACGGTCACCACCTTCGGCGAGAGCCATGGCCCGGCGATCGGCTGCATCATCGACGGCTGTCCGCCGGGCATTGCGATTGCCCCGGAGGACTTCCGCGCCGATCTGTCGCGCCGGGCGACCGGCCGCTCGCGCTTCGTCAGCCAGCGTCGCGAGAGTGATGAGGTCGAGATCCTCTCCGGCGTCCACGGGGGCCGCACCACCGGCACGCCGATCGCGCTGCTGATCCGCAACACCGACGCACGCTCGAAGGATTACGCGCAGGTCAGCCAGACCTTCCGCCCCGGCCACGCCGACTACACCTACTGGCACAAGTACGGCCTGCGCGACCCGCGCGGCGGCGGCCGCTCCTCGGCACGCGAGACCACGGTGCGCGTGGCGGCGGCCGTGATCGCCAAGCGCTGGCTCGCGGGTCTCGGCATCCGCGTGCAGGGCTGGATCAGCGCGATCGGCCCGTGCGTGCCCGGGCGCATCGAGTTCTCGGCCATCGAGGACAACCCGCTGTTCTGGCCGGATCCCGACACGCTGCCCGAGGTCGAGGCCTTCCTCGATGGCCTGCGCAAGTCGGGTGACTCGATCGGCGCGCGCGTCAGCGTCGTCGCCGAGGGCGTGCCGGTCGGCCTCGGCGAGCCCCTGTACGGCAAGCTCGATGGTGATCTCGCCTCCGCGCTGATGGGCATCAATGCCGTCAAGGCGGTCGAGATCGGCGATGGCGTCGAGGTCATCCGCCAGCGCGGCAGCGAGCATCGCGACGAACTCACGCCCGCGGGTTTCCTGTCCAACCATGCCGGCGGCATCCTCGGCGGCATCAGCAGCGGCCAGCCGATCCTCGCCCATGTCGCGATCAAACCCACCTCCAGCATCCTGGTGCCGGGCCGCAGCGTGAACCTGGCCGGCGAGCCGGTAGAGGTGGTCACGCGCGGTCGTCACGATCCCTGCGTCGGCATCCGCGCCGTGCCCATCGTCGAGGCGATGCTGGCGCTGGTGCTGATGGACCATCTTCTGCGCCACCGCGCGCAATGCGGCGATGTGCCGGCCATGTCCCCGCGCGTGCCCGCCCCACCTTTCCAACCCGAGTCAGCCTGAGCCATGCCCCAGAAAAAGGAGCGCTACAAGGTCGCGGTCGCCGGTGCCACCGGCGCGGTCGGCACCACGATGCTGGAGATCCTCGCCGAGCGCGGCTTTCCCGCGAGCGAGGTGGTGGCATTGGCCAGCCCGCGTTCGGCCGGCAAGCGGGTCACCTACGGCAAGCAGTCGCTGAAGGTGCTGTCGCTTGACGACCATGACTTCACAGGCACCGACATCGCGCTGTTCTCGGCCGGTGGCAGCGTCTCTGCCGTGCACGCGCCGCGCGCGGCCGCGGCGGGGGCGGTGGTCATCGACAACACCAGCCAGTTCCGCTACGAGGACGACATCCCGCTGGTGGTGGCCCAGGTCAATCCGCATGCGATCGCGGGCTGGCGACGGCGCGGCATCATCGCCAACCCGAATTGTTCGACGATGCAGCTGATGGTGGCGCTGGCGCCCATCCACCGCGCGGTCGGCATCGAGCGGTTGACGGTGGCGACCTACCAGTCCGTCAGCGGAGCAGGGGCGAGCGGTGTCGAGGAGCTCGGACGGCAGACCGCGCAGTTGCTCAACTTCCAGACGATCGAGCCGAAGAAGTTTCCGGTGCAGATCGCCTTCAACCTGATCCCGCAGATCGACAGCTTCCTCGACAACGGCTACACGAAAGAGGAGATGAAGGTCGTATGGGAGACCCGCAAGATCCTCGAGGACGAGGGTATCGCGGTGAGTGCGACTGCGGTGCGGGTGCCGGTGTTCTATGGCCACAGCGAGGCGGTGCAGATCGAGACCCGCGAAAAGATCGACCTCGCCACCGTGCGCGCGTTGCTGGCAAAGGCCCCCGGTGTGGCATTGGTCGACGAGCGTGTGGCGGGCGGTTATCCGACCCCGGTCACGCACGCGGCAGGCACAGATCCGGTATATGTGGGACGTCTGCGTGAGGACCTTTCGCACCCACGCGGCCTCGCCCTGTGGGTGGTTGCCGACAACATCCGGATCGGTGCAGCCCTGAACGCCGTGCAGATAGCTGAATGCTTGGTAAAAGACTTCCTGTGATCTATAGTTAGCGTCGCCTTATAAGGTGGTTTCTAGTTTTGTGAGCCAATCCGCGGCCACGATTGGAAGCCGCACATGCCTCGGGGGAGTTCCATGAAAGGACCGCGCAAGTCACTCCTGGCCAGCAGCATTCTCGCCATCCCCTCATTGGCCCAGGCACTGGGATTGGGTGGGATCGAGGTCAAGAGCGGGCTCAATGAACCGCTCAATGCCGAGATCCAGGTGATCCAGGACGCGCCCGGCGAAGCCGATGGCCTGAATGTCACGCTCGCCAGTGCCGAGGACTTCGCCCGCGTCGGCATCGACCGCACACGCATCGATACCCCCCTGGATTTCGCGCTTGCCAAGGCCAGCAACGGCCAGCCGGTGATCCGCGTGACCTCCAGCCGTCCGGTCCGCGAGCCCTTCCTGAACTTCCTGATCGAAGTGAACTGGGCGAAGGGACGCTTGCTGCGCGAATACACCGTACTGCTCGACCCGCCGGTCAGCGCGCCGGCCATTGCCGGTACCGCCGTGGCCACTGCACCGGCGCGTGACACTCCCGCCGCCGCCCCGGCGCCGGCCCCGACGCCCGCACCCGCACCTGCGCCCAAGCCGCCGGCCGCCACGGCGCCGGAGCTGACCCCGTTCGATGAGAACGGCGGCGCGTTCGTGCCGTTGATCCCCGACTCGGTCCAGGTGTCGTCGCTCACCGTCCGCACCGAGAAGCCGGGCGACAGCGACGTGTTCGCGTACACGCGCAGCACCGCGGACGTCACGCTCGTGCCGGACAGGCCGGAGGGCGCG
>JANJUH010000159.1 GCA_024710675.1 Lysobacterales bacterium | reverse complement strand
ACTTCCCGCCCTTCGAGCGCGTCACTGCGCGCTACGAGGAGGGCGGCTTGGTTGGCAAGAGCGTGGTGGAGCGTATCCGCGCGCTCGGTCCGGCCTTCGCGGCACTCGACGACCTGGTGCAGTCGCCGGCCTTCCTGTCCTGGCTGTCGGGCGTCACCGGCATCCCCGACCTGCACTACGACCCGCATTACTTCGGCGGTGGCACGCACGATAACCGGCATGGGCAGGAACTCGATCCGCACATCGACTTCAACCACCACCCGGTCACGAACGAACACCGGCGGCTGAACCTGATCGTCTATCTCAACGAGGGCTGGGACCCGGCCTGGGGTGGCAACCTCGAGTTGCACAGTGATCCACGCGCACCGGGCGATCGTATCGTCGAGATCGCGCCCACGATGAACCGCTGCGTGATCTTCGAGACCACCGAATCGAGCTGGCACGGGTTCACGAAGATCCGGTTGCCCGAGGCCGAACGTGGCCGCTCGCGACGCTCGATCGCGCTGTATTTCTACACGGCGACCCGGCCCGTCGAGGAGACCGGCGACCCGCATTCGACGGTCTACGTCGACCGTCCGCTGCCGGCGCGCCTGCGGGCCGGCCATACGCTGACGGTAGAGGACGAGCAGGAACTGGCCATCGCCATCGCCCGTCGCGACCAGCACATCCAGCGCCTGTACGGCGATGTGCAGCGGCTGATGACCGAGAACGAGCAGGCACGCGTCGCACTCGGCAGGAGCCGCCTGGCACGCCTGGCCTACCTAGTGCGGCGCGGCCTGGCCGCCCTGCGCCGCTGAGCCCGGAGCGCGTCACGAACGCGTGCTAACCTCAGGGTCGGACTCGCGACCACCGGGTCCCGGGTCCCGTGTCCCGGGTCCCGCCACAACCAGTCCGCCCGCGCGCGGCAAGACAGGAGGTACTCCGATGGCAGGTTCCTACGAACTCAAGCAGAACGCCGCTGGCCAGTGGTGTTTCACGCTCAAGGCCAGCAATGGCCAGGTCATCCTGACCAGCGAAAACTACGAGAGCCGCGCCGGCGCCGAGAACGGCATCGCCAGCGTGCAGAAGAACAGCCCGCTCGACGAGCGTTACGAGCGCAAGGTGGCGAAGGACGGCAGCCCGTATTTCTGCCTGAAGGCCGGCAATCACCAGGTCATCGGCATGAGCCAGATGTACAGCTCCGAGGCCGCGCGCGACAACGGCATCGAGTCGGTCAAGAGCAACGGCTCTTCGACCACGATCAAGACGCCCGAGTAGGCAACGGGCCGCCAGGCGCCGCCGGAACCACAGGCGGCGCCGCGCGGATCAGTGCGACAGCAAGGCCTCGAGCCGCTCGCCATCAAGGCCGGTGGCCAGTTGCGCAAACTCGGGAAAGCGCGAGCCGACCAGGCGCACCAGCGTCGCCAGGAAGCGCAAGAACGGTCCGGCCGGATCGAGATTGGGCTTGATGTTGGTCCGGTTGCGGAAGGCATGCAACACCTCGCGCAGCGCATGTCCGGAAACGCCGTGGGTGCTGGCGCGGGCCTGGCCGCAGGCCGCCTCGATGCGTTCGAGCAGGGGTGCGAGCTGGTCGATCGCGCGGCCGCAATCCTCTGCGGCCCGCAGCAGCTGCGGCAGATCCGACTGGGTCAGCACCGCCAGCGTCACGATCTCGCGGGCACGCTCGGGCAGGGCGTACAACTGGCTGCGCAGGCGACCGGCGAGGTCGCTGGTCAGCGCCCAGTTGGCGCGCAGTTCTGCCGGCATCACGCCGTAGTTGGCGAGACCGAGTCCGCGCTCGCAATCAGCGAGCGCGCGCTCGATGTCGTCGATCAGGTGCTCGGCGCTGCCGTCGCGGCGGCCCAGGGCGTCGAGCAACTGGCTGCGTTCGCTGTCGCTGATCCTGAAACTCATCGCTGATCCCCATCGTTCACCACCGCGATCTTCACCCTGGTCAACAGGGCTTGCCTTGACCGTGGGCAAAGTGCTCACTCCCCTCCCTGATAGCCTAGTCCATTCAGGAGGTCAGGCCATGCGACGACACCCATGACGACAGCCTATTCGGAATACCGGGCGGCGGTGGAATCCGCGCGCGGCGGTGAAGGTGGCGGTGGCTTGGGCAATGGCGCCGAATTGGTGCTGCTCGAGAACCTCGAGGAGATCCGGCGCTGGCTGCTGGTCGACCACGCGATACCGCCTGAGCGGGTTTCCGGCTTCCGTCACGTCGCGCTGGAGTCGGCGCGGATGCTGCGTGAGGACGATCCCGAACTGGCGGCCCTGGTCGATCGCGCCTGCAGGCTCGGCTTGCCGCTGTTCGAGGGTCAGGTCTCCGAACTCGATACGATGGTGCGCGACCTGCTGCCGGCGCCGGTCTCGCGCCGCCTCGGCGTGCTGCCGGTGGCCGCCTACGGCCCGCTGCTCGGCGTGCTGATGAGCGACCCGGAGACCACCGGCACCATCGAGTTCATGGTGTCGCGGCGCGTGGTTCCGATCCTGGCGCGGCCGAACCTGATCCGGCAGATGCTGTCGACCCAGTTCGACCGCACCGAGGACGAGGCGCTGGTGCGTCGGCTCGGACTGGCCGGTGCCACGGCGGGGCCGGAAGACCAGCAGCAGGAAGCCGAGCGCCTGTCGGCCGAACAGCCGGTGGTGAAGTTGGTCGCCGAGATGATCGAGTCGGCGATCCAGCGGCGCGCCTCGGACATCCATGTGCGGCCCGGACCCGATACCTGCGAGCTGCTCTACCGCATCGATGGCGACCTGGTCTCACAGCGTCGCTTCCTGCACGCACTGCTGCCGGCGATCGTCAGCCGCATCAAGGTACTCGGCGGCATGAACCTCGCCGAGCATCGCGTGCCACAGGACGGCCGCGCCAGCGCCACCAGCGGCAACATGGAGGTCGATCTCCGCATCTCGGTGATCCCGACCATCCACGGTGAGGCCGTGGTGATCCGCATCCTCAACACTGCCTTTGGCCTGCGCAGCGTCGCCGAGATCGGCTTCGGCCCGCGCGACGAGCAGCTCTTCCGCGACTGCCTGCAGCGCGGCCAGGGCATGCTGCTGGTCACCGGGCCCACCGGATCGGGCAAGTCGACCACGCTCTATGCGGCAGTACTCGAATGCCGCAAGCAGAACGTCAACATCATCACGGTCGAGGACCCGGTCGAGGCCAAGATCGAGGATGTGCTGCAGGTGCAGATCAATCGCGCCGCTGGCCTCACCTTCGCGCGCACGCTGCGCAACATCCTGCGCCACGACCCCGATGTGGTGATGGTCGGCGAGATTCGCGACCAGGAGACCGCCGAGATAGCCATCGAGAGCGCGCTCACAGGGCACCTCGTGTTCTCGACGCTGCACACCAACAACGCGGCGACGACGATCACCCGCCTGCTCGATCTCGACATACCGCCCTTCCTGCTCAAGTCGACGTTGCTCGCGGTGCTCGCGCAGCGCCTCGGGCGCCGCACCTGCAAGCACTGCAAGGTGCCCGAGCCGGTCGATGCGCATATCCGCGAGGTGCTGGAAGTGGGCATGGACGAGGTCTTCTACATCGGCAAGGGTTGCCCGAAGTGCGAAGGTCGTGGCGTGAAGGGCCGCATCGGCATCTACGAGCTGCTGGAAGTGACGCCGGAGATTGCCCGGCTGATCGAGCCCGGGGCCGATTCCAATGCGATCCATGACCTCGCTGTCTCGCAAGGCATGATTTCGATCACCAGGAATGCGGTCGCGCTGGCCCGGGCTGGCACGATCTCGTTGCAGGAAGCCTTCTCGGTACGCGTCGACTGATCGAGGCCGGGCCGAGCCAACGGGGGAATGCGATGCGCGATTTCAACCAGCACCTGCAACTGATGGCCCAGAAGAAGGCCTCGGACTGCTTCTTCAGCGTCGGCGCACCGCCGTCGATGAAGATCGAAGGCAACATGATCCACCTGGGCGACACGCCACTGAGCAGCCACCAGGTCCACGAGATGGCCTACGCGCTGATGAGCGAGAAGCAGCAGCGCGAATACGAGGCCACGCTGGAGATGAACTTCGCGATCCAGCCGGCCGGCGTCGGCCGCTTCCGCATCAACATCTACCGTCAGCGCGGCGAGGTGGCAATCGCCGTGCGCTACATCCGCGACGAGATTCCCAGCCTCGAGTCGCTGAACCTGCCGAAAAAGCTCGAGGAACTGGTGATGCTGCCGCGCGGGCTGGTGCTGGTCGTCGGTTCCACGGGATCGGGCAAGTCCACCACGCTCGCCTCGATGATCGATTTCCGCAACGAGAACCGGAACGGTCACGTGCTGACGGTCGAGGAGCCGATCGAGTTCGTGCACCGGCACAAGCGCTCGATCGTTGATCAGCGCGAGATCGGGCTCGATACGCTGTCCTACGACAATGCGCTGAAGAACGCGATGCGCGAGGCGCCTGACGTGATCCTGATCGGCGAGATCCGCGACCGCGAGATCATGCAGCACGCGCTCGCCTATGCGCAGACCGGCCACCTGTGCCTGACCACGCTGCACGCCAACAACGCCTCGCAGACGATGGAGCGCATCCTCAACTTCTTTCCCGAAACGGCGCACAAGCAGCTCTTGATCGATCTCTCGATCTGCCTGCAGGCGGTGGTATCGATGCGCCTGGTGCAGGGGCTGGATGGCAAGCGCGTGCCGGCAGTGGAGATGCTGCTGCGCACGCCCTATGTGGCCGACCTGATCGAAAAGGGCGAGTTCGAGAAGCTCAAGGACGCGATGAAGCAGAGCGTCAACGTCGGCATGCAGAGCTTCGACGAGGCGCTGTACCGGCTCTACGAATCCGGCCGGATCAGCTACGACGAGGCCATCGCCAACGCCGATTCGCGCACCGACCTGGCCTTGCGCATCCGCCTCAACCAGCCAGCCGGATCAGACGGCGGGTTGGCGCTGGAAGGCGATGCCGAGGAGTCGCCGCGAGGGAGCCGCGGGCCACTGTAGGAGGGCCCTCTGGGCGCGACAAGCCTCATGTAGGAGCGCCCTTGGGCGCGAACGACCTTGCCGCGAGAGCGCCCTTGGGCGCGATGGGGATCGCCGACGGTCCCGATCGCGCCCAAGGGCGCTCTCACCGGACATGCCATAACGCACTGATTTGATTACCATCGTAGAAGGGCATGGGAAAGGGGGCAGGGGGTTGATCGAGCGGCACGAGCCGACCGCGACTCGAACCTGATCCCCTGCCCCCCGCCCCTTGCCCCCAGTCCAGTGTTCGATGCGCGAACAAGCGCACCGAAAGGGGCGACCAGGACTCCTACGGTGGGGCTACCGGCAGGGATCCCGCCCCACCGCGCGCTCATAGGGTCCCGCGCGCTGGTCGTGTTCGCTGCCCCGACGCAAGGCGGCGGCCGGGCGGCTGATTTCGCGGCAGGCGTGGCTGCGCGAGACGCGCTCGCCGCGGACCTGCTCCTTGCGGCTGCTCTTGCCCGTGCTGCCCGCGCAGGGCTGGTGCTGGTACCACACCGCCGTTCCGCTCTGGCAGCGCCAGGAGGCCGGTTCGCTCGTCGCTCCCCCGCGTCCCGTCGAACGGCGGCTGGAAGCGGGCGGGGCGGCGGGCTTGGCCACCGGCACCGGCTGGATCACCGCGGGCGGGATCTCGAGCGAATGGACGATGAGCGGTTCCACGGCGCCCGGGCATTGCGGCCTGGTCGTGTAGACCGGCTCGCCGTGCAGGCCGCGGCACTGCAACACGGTCAGGGTCTGGGCGTCGGCGCAGAGGCCGATCAGGGTCAGGAACAAGAGGGGAATCGAGCGACACATGGCGAACTCCGCTGGGTGGGTGCGGCCATGCTCGCGAGCATGGCCCGTGCGCCGCATCCAGCGAATTCCGGTTGTGGGGTCAGATTTTTCCTACGGGCGGCCCTGCGCTGGTGGGTCGGGATTCATCCCGACGCTTCAGCCCCATGACACGAAAAGCGTCCGGATGAATCCGGACCCACCATCCCGCGCTGCCATGGGTTCGGCGCGAGGCTCAGCCGCTGAGCGCGCCGCCGCAGCTCGAGCCTTGTCCGGCGGTGCAGCCGTAGCAATGACCGCCGACACCGATCTGTCGCGGTGGCGGGCCGTCGAGCAGGCTGCGCAGATGCACGCGCTCACTGGCTCCGGCAAGGTTCAGTCCCAGCATCTGGTTGAAATCGCAGTCGTACAGCCAGCCCTGGTAGTCCACGCTGACCAGCGAGCGACACATCACGGCAGCGAGGTTCTCGTCGCGATGGGCGCCGCGCAGCGTGTCGACGTAGCTGTCGAACCTGCCCTTGGAGACCAGCCACGACCCGAAGCGCTGGATCGGCATGTTCGCCAGCGTGTAGAGCTGGTTGAAGACGATGCCGAAGTTCTCGGCCAGCAGGCGCTTGTAGTCGAGTTCGAGCTTGTCCTGCGCGGGCGGCAGGAAGGCACCGTTGGGGTTGTAGACGAGGTTCAGCGCAAGGCCGGACCCCGGTTGTCCATAGCCGAGCGCATTGAGCTTGCGCAGCGCGCGGATCGAGGCCTCGAAGACGCCATCACCGCGCTGCTCGTCGACATTGTCCGGGCCATAACAGGGCAGGGAGGCGATGGCCTCGACCTGGTGGCCGGCGAGGAAGTCGGCGACCCACTCGTAGCCAGGCTCCTCGATGATCGTCGGGTTGAGGCGGTCCATCACGTGGATGCCGCGCTCCCGTGCCTGCCCGACCAGCCAGCGAAAGTTAGGGTTCATCTCCGGCGAGCCGCCGGTCAGGTCAAAGCAGCGGATGCCGAGGCCTGCGGCGACAGCGAGCGCGAGTTCCATGGTCTCGCGATCCATCAGTTCCGTACGCCGCGGACCGGCATTCACGTGGCAATGGATGCAGGCGATGTTGCACAGGTAACCAAGGTTCAACTGCAGCGTGTCGAGCTGGCCGCGTTCGATCACCGGGAAGGGGTGGCGGGCCAGCAGGGGACGGACGTCGTGCATGGTTCGGGATTCCGTGGGAGTCGAGGTCGCAGGGGTTGCGTGATGTACTGCCCGTCCGGCAAGGGGAAGAGGCAGGGGGCAAGGGGCAGGGTACCGGATTCGCGTCGTGGTCGGATCTCGCCGCGGGAGCGATCCCGTGCCCCCTGCCCCTTGCCCCTTTCAAAACGAGCCGCTGCGGACGAGTGGAGCGGTCGTTTCGGGGCCCGTTGAACGGACTGACCCCGCTCAGGGACCGAAACTGACGCCGAACTCGGCGAGGAGCGGGGGTTGCGTGCGCACTGCGGGCAGGTCCGAGGAGTACTCTCCATCGCCGCTGGGATAGTCCTCGGGCCGCGAACTGGCCTCGTCGGCCGGCGGTGGCTGGAAACGGAGCGACAGCCGCCCGGGCGCCAGCAGGCCCGTTTCGAGCTGGCCGCCGTCGTAGTGGCTCACGTAGCCGCCGTAGTCCCAGTCAAAGCCGAGGAAGCGCAGGGGCTTGCCATTGATGGCCTCGATCTCGGTCATCGTCATGCCGGTGCGGATTTCGAAGGGGCCGCGCCAGATCGAGCCCGCATCGCGGACGTGGATCGAGGCGATCGCCCCGTCGCTGCGGCCGTCGGCGAAGTGCACGTACGCGCGGCGCGCCGGATCGTCGCCGTGGATGATTGCGCCGGGCTCGCTGTCTCCTTCGCCGAGCGGGACCGCTGCTTCCAGCACCGCAGTCTCGCCGAAGCGTGCGCGCAGGCCGGCCAGGCCCATGGCGGCATTGAAGCCGTTGCCACCGACGACCAGGCGGAAGCGCTCGGCCTCGGGCAGCAGCGTCACCACCGGCGCCGGTGCAGGGGCGGGTTCCGGATCGCGCGAGCAGCCGGTCAGGCAAAGCAGCAACACGGGCAACAACTTGGCTATCGTCCGCACGATGATGATTCCCGGGATCGAGGCTGCATTCTGGCATTGCCGCGCCGATACAGTGTCATTGCAGCGGCGGTGCTGGCCGTGAGGTCGCGTTGGCGCGGCGTGCTGGTCAACCTCGGCCTGCTGCTGGCCTCGACGAGCCTGTCGCTGGTGTTGCTCCTCGCCGCGCTGTTGCACTTGCCGGAGCCGGAGTCCGCGCCCTCGGATCTGCCCGACTACGGCGCGTTGATTGCCTACGACCCGGATCGCCCGGGTGGGCACCTGAAGCCTGCGCTGGACCTGATGGTGCAGGGCGAGCGCGCGGGCCAGGCGGTGCGCTGGCGCACCGATCGCCATGGCTTCCGGATCGACCACGAGTTGGCGCCCGATCCCGAACCGGGCGTCGAGCGCGTCTTCCTGATCGGTGATTCCTACATCGACGGCATGCGCACCGACCAGGCGGCGACGATCGGCGCGCGTCTGGCCGCGCATTGGCGGGATGCCGGGCGTGCGGTGGAGGTGGTCACCGTGGGCCACAACAACCCGGCCAACGCATGGTACTGGCTGCAGGAGCACTCCGCTGGCTTCCACCCGCAGCGCGTGATCCTCGGCATCACCCTCGGCAATGACCTTGTCTTCCAGAACCTGCTCGGCGGCGGTCTCGCCGCCGGCACGCGCCCGGGCGAGGTTGTGCTGGTCAACCGCGAGTTCCTGGACGGTGATCCCTGGCGATTGCCGGGCAAGCTGCCGCCCGACGCCTTCCTGCGCGAGCGCTGGCTGGCCGATGCCTGGAATGCGCAGGAGTTCGAGTTGCGCCGGCGCCTGTCGCTGCGCCTCGATGCCTTCGCGCAGGCGGTCCCGCCGCTGGTTGGCCCTTTCCCGACGGCGCCCCGGCAGTTCCCGGACCGCGACTTCTTTACCTCACTCAACCTCTTTTTCATGCCCCCCACGCCCTTCACCGCCGAGAGCTACGAGCGTTTCGACGAGGTGCTGGCGGGGATTGCCGCGCTGTTGCGCGAACGCGGCGTCGCCTTCGACGTGGTCCTGATGCCGACGCGCTTCCAGGTCGACTCGCGCGACTGGCGGCTGCTGAAGCGCGCCTACGCGCTCGACGGGCAACGATTCGACTTGCGCGCACCGAATCGCCGCATTCTCGCGAGCTGTGAGGCTGTCGGTCTGACCTGCTTCGATCCCACCGACGCGCTCGAGGCCCACATCCGCGCCACCGGCGAGCGCCTGTATCGGCCACGCGGCGACATGCACTTCAACGAGGCCGGCAATGCGCTCGTCGCCGCCTGGCTGGCTGAGCGGGTTCGCTGATGGCGGGATTTCCCTCGACGCAGTGGTCGCTGATCCGCGCTGGCGCCGGAGACGAGGCGCAGCGCCGCGCCAGCTTTGGCGAGCTCGTGCGCCGCTACCAGCCCGCCATCCGAGCCTACCTGCGTGCGCGCCTGCCGGCCGGGCAGGCCGATGACGCCATGCAGGCCTTCCTGCTGCAGAGCTTCGAGCACGATTGGTTTGCCCGCGCCGATCCCGCCCTGGGCAGCTTTCGTGGCTTCCTGCTGCTGATGCTGCGCCGACACGCCCAGCGCTGGCATGAGCGTGCTGATCCGGCGGGTGTTGCCCTTGTCGAGGCACCGGAAGGCATCGCAGCCGATGATCCCGAGCGCGCCTTCGACGCCCGCTTCCTGCTGACACTCACGGCCGAGGCCGTGGATCGGTTGCGCGCGGTCTACGCCGACCGCGGGCGCACGGCGCTGGTCGACGTGCTGATGCCCCTGCTGACCGAACCGCCTGGCCAGGGTGATCTGGTCGCGGCCGCAGCTTCACTCGGCATGCCGCCGAACACGCTGGCCGTCGAGCTGCGCCGCTTTCGTTCGCGCCTGTCGGAGATGATGCGGCAGCAGCTCGCCGAGCTGTGCGCGGATCCGGAAGCCGCGGAAAGGGATTGGCAGTCCCTGCGGCTGTCATCGCGGGCACCTGCGCGGTAACTCTTGGGTCAGACCAGGACAGGAGCAGTACCGTGAGCGAAGCGACCCGAGTGAATTCCGTCGACCCGGCAGCATCGCGCCTCTACGCGTTGGCCCATGCGGCGATGGCGACCAGCGTGGCTGGCCAGTCCTGGGCGTGGCCCACGATCGACTTCTCCGATCCCGAGCAGCGCCGCTTCGGTGATTACGAACTGCTCGCGGAGATCGGTCGTGGTGGCATGGGCGTGGTCTATCGCGCCCGCCAGCGCAGCCTCGATCGCGAGGTTGCGCTCAAGTTCATCGCTGCCGGCATGGCCGATTCGCTGCAGGTCGCTCGCTTCATGGGCGAAGCGCGCGCGGCCGCGCGCCTGGTCCATCCGAACATCGTGCCGGTGCATGAGGTCGGTTCGGTCGGCGACATCCACTATTTTTCGATGCCGCTGATCGAGGGCGAGTCGCTGGAGGCGCGGCTGCAGCGCGGGCCGATGGAGTGGTCGGTCCTGCTCGATCTGGTCATCCCGGTCTGCGAGGCCGTCGATTACGCCCACCGCCTGGGCCTGCTGCACCTCGATCTGAAGCCCGCGAACATCCTGGTCGACGTCCGTGGCGAGCCGCTGGTGGCGGATTTCGGCCTGGCCCGGCATGTCGACGAATCCGGCGGCGTCTCCGCTCAGGAGGTGTCCGGCACGCCCGCCTTCATGGCGCCCGAACAGATCCTGATCCAGCAGTACCGGCTGACCGCGGCGACCGATCTCTACGCGCTCGGTGCGTTGATCTACCGGGCATTGAGCGGCGTTTCGCCGCATGGCGAGGGTGGTGCCGAGGATCTGATAAGGCGGGCGCTCGCGGGTAGGGTCCGGCCGGTCCGTGAGCTGGCGCCGCAGGTCGGT
>JANJUH010000124.1 GCA_024710675.1 Lysobacterales bacterium | reverse complement strand
GCCGACTTCGCGGAGTCGATCGACGCCAATGCGGTGCACGGCTCCGACGCCCCGGAGACCGCGGCGGTCGAGATCGCCTACTTCTTCGCCGCGAGCGAACTGCCGCGCTGACGCCCCAGTGGACCCCAAGCCCACCCTCGTCAACCTGATGAACCTGGATCGCCAGGGTCTCGAAGCCTATTTCGAGTCCCTGGGCGAGAAGCGTTTCCGGGCACACCAGTTGATGAAGTGGGTTTACCACCATGGCGTCACCGACTTCGCGCAGATGACCGATTTCGGCAAGAAGCTGCGCGTCAAGCTCGAAGGCACGGCGGAGGTCAGGCCTCCGCCGGTGCTGTTCCAGAAAGTCTCCACCGACGGCACCACGAAGTGGCTGATCGGCGTCGATGCCGGCAATGCGGTCGAGGCGGTCTACATCCCGGAGCCGACCCGCGGCACACTGTGCGTGTCCTCGCAGGTGGGCTGCACGCTGAACTGCACCTTCTGCTCCACCGCGACCCAGGGCTTCAACCGCAACCTGTCGACCGCCGAGATCATCGGCCAGGTCTGGCAGGCGGCACGCGCGCTCGGTCACGACGCGAAGGACAACCGGCGCCTGACCAACGTCGTGATGATGGGCATGGGCGAGCCGCTGGCGAACTTCGACGCCGTGGTGCCGGCGATGAACCTGATGCGCGACGACTACGCCTTCGGACTGGCCAACAAGCGCGTCACCCTGTCGACCGCCGGCCTGGTGCCGATGATCGACAAGCTGTCGGAGGCCTGCGACGTCTCGCTCGCCGTCAGCCTGCATGCGCCGAACGACGAGTTGCGCGAGAAGCTCGTGCCGCTGAACAAGAAGTACCCCATCGCCGAGCTGATGGCGGCCTGCCAGCGCTACCTCGTCGAGCGTCCACGCGCCTCGATCACCTTCGAGTACACGCTGATCAAGGGCATGAATGACCAAGCCGAACACGCCAAGGCGCTGGTCAAGCTGCTCCGGCGCCTGCCCAGCAAGCTCAACCTGATCCCCTTCAATCCCTTCCCGGGCACGCGCTTCGAGCGCCCGGACGAAGAGACCATCCGCCGCTTCCAGACCATCGTGATGGAAGCCGGCCTGATCGCGACCGTCCGGCGTACGCGTGGCGACGACATCGACGCCGCCTGTGGCCAGCTCAAGGGCAACGTGGCCGATCGCACCCGCCGTAGCGCGATGCTGCGACCTGCCCCCGCCACGACGATTGCATCGAGCGCCACGGGAGTGCCGGCATGACGAAACCACTGTGCGCCGCACTGCTGCTCGCGGCAATCATCGCCCTGGCGGGCTGCGCTGGCGGCAGCGGCTTCGCGAGGTCGAGTGCTTCGGAGAGGAACCAGCAGGCTGCCAAGCTGCAAACGCAGTTGGCACAGGAATACTTCCGCAAGGGCCAGCTCGACGTCGCCCGCGACCGTGTCAAGCGCGCACTGGAGCTGGACCCAGGCTCCTCGGATGCACACACGGTGGCCGCACTGCTGCACGACCAGATCGCCGACTATCCGCAGGCCGAGATCCACTATCGCCGCGCCGCCGAACTGAAGGCCAAGGATGGCGGCGCCAACAACAATTACGCGAACTTCCTGTGCAGCCGCGCGCGCTACGACGAGGCCGACGCGTACTTTCAGATCGCGATTGCCGACCCCTACTACCGCACTCCGGAAGTGGCGCTGGTCAACGCCGGCACCTGTGCGCAACGCGCTGGCCGGCCCGAAGCCGCCGAGCAATACCTGCGCCGCGCGCTCGACCGCGACCCCAATTACGCAGCGGCCCTGTTGCCGATGGCCAGGAGCCTGATGGCGAGCGGCGACCACCTGCGCGCGCGGGCATTCCTGCAGCGCCACGAGTCAGTCGCCGGGCCCACGGCAGACGCCCTGGCGCTGGGACTCGAAATCGAAGAGGCGCTGGGCGATCGCCGCGCTGCCGCCGAATACCGCAAACGCCTGCTCGACCAGTTCCCGCGGTCACAGCAAGCGCGATCCCTGGAGGAACGCCAGTGAATTCCGAACGGACCGGTGCTGTACCCGCCGCGGCACCACGGGACATCGCCGAACTCGCCGAGTGCCTGCGCGCGCAGCGTGAGGGCATGGGCTGGACGCTCGACGAGACGGCGCAGAAGCTCAAGATGCCGGCCAGCACCCTCGCCGAACTCGAAGCCGGGCGATTCGAGCGACTCGGCACGCCAGTCTATCTGAAGGGCTACCTGCGCAGTTATGCGCGGCTGCTGGGCCTCGATGCCGACGGCTACGAGGCCGCACTCGCCGCGGGCATGCCCGCCACTCCGCCCATCCTTCCGGCCACCGGTGCGGTCGCTCGCCGCGTGGCTTGGCTGGATCGCTACAAGTGGGCTGCGAGCTATGTCGTCGGCACCGCACTCGCCCTGACCGCCGTCCACTGGCTGGTCAACAACACGCCGCAGCTTGGCGGACCGTCGCGCAGCGCGCCCGAGCGCATCGCCGTCCCCTTGCCGTCACCGGCGGCCACCGGGACGGCGGCAACGACGCCCGTCACCGAATCCGCGCCCCCGGCGCCCGCCAGCCTCGATCCGGTCCCGCCGGCGCCCGTCCTGGCGTCGCTGTCACCCTTCGGCCGCGTCCCCTTCGAGAGCGCCACCGACTCCACCGCCAGCGAGGGCTCCGATGGCGATGGCTTGCTGCTGAACTTCGAACAGCGTAGCTGGATCGAGGTCAAGGCCGCCGATGGTCGCGTGCTGCACTCCGGCCTCGTGGCCGCCGGCGCAGAGTTGGGCTTCGCCGAAGGTGCCCCCTTCGCCGTCCGCATCGGCAACGTCAGCGGTGTGCGCGTCTCCGTGGGTGGCCAGCTCGTCGATCTGTCCACGCACAGCCGCGGCAACGTCGCCACCTTCCGGGTGGCGCGCGGCACGGATGCACGCTGGCAACTGAACGGCCGCGACGGCGACGCCGGCCCGGGCGAAGGCTGAACACGTTTCCGTCGCAGGTGGCGCCGGCTTGCCGCCGGCGTATCCTCCGGTCCCCGGGCATGCAGCACTCCAGCCCCGAATTCCCATCGCGCCCGGGCCAGATGCCCAGGCCGCATCCCACCGTTCCAGGACCCGAACATGGCTGACGAATACGACGCCCACGAACAAAGCGAACGCGCCCGCCAATGGCTGCAGAAGAATGGCGGCTCGATCGCCATCGGCATCCTGCTGGGTCTGGCCGCCCTGCTCGGCTGGCAGCGCTGGCAGGCCGTGGGTGTGAACCACCGCGCCGAGGCCCTGATGAAGTTCGAGCAACTCGCAGAAGCCTCAGAAAAGGGCGACCAGGAGCTGGTCGACAAGTTGCTGGCTGACTTGCGCAAGAACTACGCCGACACCCCACACGCGGTGTTGGCCGCAATGAAGGACGGCGAGGCGCTGGTCAAGGCCGGCAAGCCCGAGGAGGCGGCCGGCGTGCTGCGTGATGCGACCGCGGATGCGGGCTCACCGGCAATCGCAGCCATCGCCTCCCTGCGTCTGGCGCGGGTCGAGATCGCCCGTGGCAACGCCCAGGCTGCGCTGACTGCCCTCGCCGCCATCAAAGTCGAAGGCTTTACGGCCGAAATCGAACACCTGCGCGGTGACGCGCTCGACGCGCTCGGTCGCACCGAGGAGGCTCGCAAGGCCTACGAGGCTGCGCTGGCGGCGACCGATGTCGCGGCCACCCAGCGCCGGCTGATCGAAGCCAAGCGCGACGACCTCGCCGGGCGCAGCGCACCGGCAAGCCCGGCGGCGACCGCGGAGCAAGGCTGATGACCGGCTCGAACGTCCGCGCTTGGCTCCTGCTCCCTGCACTCGCCGTGCTGGCCGCCTGCGGCGGTGACAGCGCCAAGAAGGAGAACATCGAGCCGCCGACGCCGCTCGCCGAGTTCGCCGCTTCGGTGAGCGTCGAACGCGCCTGGTCGGGTTCGGCTGGCAAGGGTGCCGGTGTCACCGGCGTGCAGTTGCAGCCGGCACTCGCCGACGGACGCCTGTACGCCGCGAGCACCAGCGGCGAGGTCTATGCCTTCGATGCGGCCAACGGTCGCCGCCTGTGGACGGCCGAGGTCGCCGGTGCCAGTGGCGGCCCCGGCGCCGACGCCGGGGTCGTCGTCGTCGGTACCATCGATGGTGCAGTGGTCGCTCTGGAAGCGGACAGCGGCGGAGAGCGCTGGCGCGCCCGCGTCTCTTCCGAAGTCATCATCGCCCCGGTCGTCACCGGTGGCCGCGTGATCGTGGTGGCCAACGATGGTCGCGTCCACGCGCTCGACGCCGAGAATGGCAGCCAGCGCTGGGCCGTCGATCGCGGCGTGCCGGCGCTCAGCCTGCGCGGCGCAGCCGTTCCCATCGTGCTGTCCGATCGAGTCATCGTCGGCAGCGCCGGTGGCAAGGTCAGTGCGCTCGCCCTCGACGACGGCCGACCCTTGTGGGAACAGACCATCGGCGTCGGTGAAGGCCGCACCGATCTCGAGCGCATGGTCGACGTCGACGGTCGCATGGCCTACCGTAATGGCGATCTCTTCGTTGCCGGCTATTCCTCGGCGGCCCAGGCACTGACCGCCGATGGCGGACGCATCCTGTGGACACGCGAATTGTCCAGCGTCAGCGGTGTCGCGGCAGGCGACGATGCGGTCTTCGTCGCGGCCGCTGACGGCACGCTGTGGGCGCTGGATCGCCGCTCCGGTGGCGCGTTGTGGAAGAGCGAGGCGCTGATGCACCGCATGCTCTCGGTGCCGGTGCTGCAGGGTGATTACGTGGTCGTCGGTGACCTCGAGGGTCACCTGCACTGGCTGAAGCGCGAGGACGGCAGTCTCGCCGCGCGCACCAAGCTCGGCTCGACCGGCTTCGGCAGCGGCCTGGTGGTGGACGGCGACACGCTGTACGCCCAGGGTCGCGAGGGCGCCCTCGCCGCCTTCCGCCTGCGCTGACCGAATCCCTGCCGATGCTGCCCGTCGTCGCCCTCGTCGGCCGGCCCAACGTCGGCAAGTCCACGCTGTACAACGCGCTGACCAAGACCCGCGACGCGCTGGTGTCCAACCTGCCGGGCGTCACCCGCGACCGCCTGTTCGGCATCTGCCGACGCGGCGAGCGCCCGTTCATGGTCTGCGACACCGCCGGACTGACCCAGGGCGAGGACGAACTGGCGCGCGGCATGGCCGCACAGTCGTGGCAGGCCATCGAGGAGTCGGACCTGGTGGGCCTGGTCGTCGATGCCCGCGACGGCGTGCATCCGGACGACCTCGAGATCGCCCAGAAGATCCGCAGCCACGGCAAGCGGATGGTGCTGATCGTCAACAAGATGGATGGTGTCGACGAGAACGTCGCGCTGGCCGAGTTCTCGCGCCTGGGCATCGCGCCGCAGCACCATATCGCTGCCAGCCACTACCAGGGACTGGACGAACTCACCGAATCCTTGCTCGGACTGCTGCCGGCTAGCGAAGCCGAGGAAGAGGACCACGACGCGATCCGCATCGCGATCATCGGTCGCCCCAATGTCGGCAAGTCCACCCTGGTCAATCGCCTGATCGGCGAGGACCGGGTGCTCGCGATCGACCTGCCCGGCACCACGCGTGATGCCGTGCGCGTGCCGCTCGAACGGGACGGCAAGCGCTACGTACTGATCGACACCGCCGGCATCCGGCGCAAGGCGCGCGTTGGCGAGGGCCTGGAAAAGTTCAGCGTCATCAAGGCCTTGCAGGCGATGGAAGCGGCCCAGGTGGTGGTGCTGATGCTGGACGCCCAGCAAGGCTTCGCCGACCAGGACGCGCACATCCTCGGCGAGGTGCTGCGCTCCGGGCGCGCGCTGGTGCTGGCGATCAACAAGTGGGATGGTCTGAGCACGCGCGAGCGCACCCAGGTCACCAGCCGCCTGGACTGGGGCCTGGGTTTCGTCGACTTCGCCAAGCGCGTGCCGATCTCGGCGCTGCACGGCTCAGGCCTCGGCGAGTTGCTCAAGGCCGTGCACCAGGCGCACAAGGCCGGCACCCGCGAGTTCAGCGCCACCGAGCTGACCAAAACCATCAACGAAGCTTTCGAGAAACACCAGCCGCCGCTGGTCCGCGGCCGCACCGCGAAAATGCGCTACGCCCACCAGGGTGGTCGCAACCCGCCCCGCGTCATCATCCACGGCAGCCGCCTCGCCTCGCTGCCGGACAGCTACAAGCGCTATCTCGAAGGCTTCCTGCGCCAGAAGTTCAGGCTCACCGGCACCCCGATCGTGCTCGAGTTCCGCGAGGGCGAGAATCCCTACGCCGGCAAGCGCAACGAGCTGACCGAGCGCCAGGTGAAGAAGCGCAGGCGGCTCATGCAACATGTGAAGCGCTGAGTGGTCCGCGCGCCTGCGGCGCGCTGCAGGAGCGCCCTCGGGCGCGATGGGTGCTTGCGGCAAGTCCTTTCGCGCGCAGAGCGCGCTCCCACGTCTCGGCGCTCACTCTGCATTGCCGCAGAATCGGCAAGAATCAGGGTCTTGACACGGATCACCCAGCCCCCATGCCCACCCTCTACGGCCTGCCGCACTGCGGCACTTGCAAGAAGGCGATTGCCTGGCTCGCCGAGCACGGCGTCGCCCACACCTTCGTCGACTACCGCGCCCAGCCACTGACCGCCGGACAGCTCGACGCCGCCGCGGCGGCGATCGGCTGGGAGAAGCTGGTCAATCGCGCCAGCACCACCTGGCGGCAGTTGCCCGAGTCGGCAAAGTCACCCGCAAACGCATCCGAATGGCGAGCGCTGGCGCTCGCCCACCCGACTTTGGTGCGGCGCCCGCTGCTGGCTGATGGCGATGACTGGCAGGCCGGCTTCACACCCGCCGCCTACGCGCAGCGCTTTGCCGTCGGAGCATCGTGATGAGCGCTGTCCTCGACCTCACCCGTGAACTCGTCGCCCGTCCCTCGGTGACGCCGGACGATGCCGGTTGCCAGGCGCTGCTGGGCGAGCGGCTCGCTGCCGCTGGCTTCAACGTGACGCCGCTGCGCTTTGGCGACACCGACAACCTCTGGGCCACCCACGGCAGCGGTGCGCCGCTGCTGGCGCTGGTCGGCCATACGGATGTGGTGCCCCCGGGCCCACTGACGGAATGGACCAGCCCGCCCTACGAGCCCACGATTCGCGACGGCCAGCTGTACGGCCGCGGCAGCGCCGACATGAAGGCCTCGATCGCTGCGCTGACGCTGGCGGCCATCGATTTCGTCCGCACCCATCCGGATCACCGCGGCACCTTGGCGATCCTCTACACCAGCGACGAGGAAGGCTCGGCCGCGAACGGCATCCGCAAGGTCATGCCCTGGCTGGCCGAGCAGGGCCTGAAGATCGACCACGCACTGATCGGCGAGCCGTCTTCCGGCCAGCGCCTGGGCGATCGCATCCGCATCGGCCGGCGTGGTTCGATGCACTGTCACCTGAAGATCCGCGGAGTGCAGGGTCACGTCGCCTACCCTCAGCTCGCGCGCAATCCGGTCCACGAGTTCGCCCCGGCGCTGGCGGAGCTGGTGGCGCTGCGCTTCGACGAGGGCAATGCGCACTTCCCGCCGACCACGATGCAGATCTACGAGATGCGCTGCGGCACCGGCGCCAACAACGTGATCCCGGGCGAACTCGACCTGTCCTTCAACTTCCGCTTCGGCACCGCCAGCAGCGAGCAGAGCCTGCGCGGGCAGGTCGAGGACATCCTGCGCCGCCATGGCCTCGACTTCGATCTGCGCACCCGCGTCGCCAGCGCGCCCTTCCTGACCACGACGCCGCAGTTGATCGATGCCGTGGTCGCGAGCGTGCGCGCGGTGCTCGGCGTCGAGACGGTGCAGGACACCGGTGGCGGCACCTCCGACGGCCGCTTCATTGCGCCCACCGGTGCCGAGGTGGTGGAACTGGGACCGGTCAACGCCAGCATTCACAAGGTCGATGAGTGCGTGGCCATCGCCGACCTCGAGCCACTCGAGGCCACCTACCGGCAGGTGATCGAAAAGCTGCTGGTTTGATGCCCACTCCGTCACGAAGCGTGTCCGCCGAGCGCGCGGCTTGCCGCTACAATCGACGGATGACCCAGGGGAGCCACTGACCGATGAAGCCTGCACGCCTCGCCATGTTCCTCGCCGCGCTGCTCGCGCCTGCGCTCGCCGCCGCGCAGAAGGACCTGCGCTGGACCGAGCCGCCGCCGATGGCGGGCCAGGGCATCGACCCGAATGCCGCGCTGGCGCCGGCATGGACCGCCTGGGGCGGCCACGCCCGCATCGATTTCAGCAGCGATGTGCTCTCCGCCTACGGTGTCAAGGTGCGTCCGCTGGGCGCTGCGCGCAAGGCCGATGGCCTGCTGCGGCTGCCGGTGCACGCCCAGGGTGGGCTCGACTTCAAGGTCGGTGGCACCCAGTTCCAGGGTTTCACCGAGGGCAGCCTGCAGTTGCGCGGAGGAATCCGGCTCACCGCCGACGGTCGCACGCTGGCGCTGGAACATTTGCGCCTGCTTCCGCGCAAGTCCGACAACTGGGAGCTGGAACTGGTCGATGCCAAGGGCACGGTCTGGTTCGTCAACGACCATGTGCACTACCAGCTCTCCCCGGATCGTACCCAGATCGAAATGTTCAACATGGACCTGCGCGCCAGTCCGGCCTTGGCCCGGTGGCTCGGCGACCCGGTGATCGAGGGCCACACCGTAGGCGCGATGGCGCTCAGCGCCGAGGTGCGCGTGGATGGCTCGGTCAGCGAGGCCATGAAGTCCTGCACCGCACCGAACTGGCCCAACACCCCGGGCGCACCGGGTGGTGGCCTGTGGCTGGCCGACGTGCTGCTGACCAATTCGAGCTCGATCGACTACAAGCGCTGCATCGATTGCAGCGGACCGAGCGGCGCCACCGACGGCCAGGCGGTGTTCGCGCCGAATGCCACTCTGCGCAACAGCAACAATGACAACACCGCCGAAGTGCCCTGGTACGCAAAGTTCTCCGGCTACCGGCCGCCCTACAACAACGACCAGCACCCCTTCCTGATCTGGAACCTGTATCGCATCGACGCCGAGGGTCGGCTCGAGCAGATCGCCCGTTCCGGCGTGAAGCACGCCTTCCTGACCACCAACACCTCCTGCAACGACCCGACCTGCGGCAGCGTCAGCGGTTCGATCCTCGGCCGCCACTGCCAGGACATCTACAGCTCGGGCAACAACGACAGCAACACGGCGCTCGGTCCGCGCAGCGAGATCGTGCCCGCGCTGGGCATCTGGGGCCGCTGCGGCTCGATCTACGACCCGGACTGCAACCACGCCGCCAACAACGCCAATGTCGGCAATTTCGATCATCGCCTGATCGTCCGCGAGAGCCAGATCCGTCCCAATGCGAACCCGGGCGCCGGCTATTTCATGGAGTCCTGGTACATCGTCCGCGACGACATCAACATCTACAACACGATGGGCGGGCGTGACGTCGAGCCCACCTTCGGCAGCACCTGGCAGCTCGCGAACGTGTCCGGCAAGCCCTTCGTGCAAGGACCCTTCCTCAGCCGTTGGGTGGATCCGGCGAACCCCGGGCCCAACGCGGCCAACGTCGAACTCGCCACGCAGGAGGGCCGCGCCCGCGTCGCCGTGCGCGCCAGCCAGCTCGGCAACGGAAACTGGCGCTACGACTACGTGGTGATGAACTACGACTACGCGCGCGCCGACATGGAGCGGGTCTCGGTGCCGAACCAGCCGCAGGCCGAGGTCTACCGGGTCAATCGCAACTTCGGCTTCGCCGCCTTCGAGGTTCCGCACGCTTCGGCCGGCGCCAGCTTCGACTTCTCCGATGGCGATGTCGATGCCGGCAACGACTGGACAGCGACGCACCAGAATGGCGTGGTCCGCTTCGCCGGCACCCAGGGCAATGCCCTGAACTGGGGCACGCTGTACTCCTTCCGCATCGAGTCGCCGTTTGCACCGACCACCGGCAGCGTGACCCTGCAGCCGCTGGATGCAGGCAGTCCGGCCACCTACACGGTCAACATCCTGGTGCCCGGCAGCGCGATGTTCGCCAACGGCTTCGAGTAGCAAGCCCCCGGCGCCGGCTCCGGAACTCCCGGAGTCGGCGCCCTCCCCATGGCAAGGCCCACAGCCGAGTTGCGCATGCCGCAGCGTCTCCATCCATTGTTGCCGGGCTGGCTGACAGGCCTGGGGCTGCTGCTGGCCGGTTGCGCACCGGAGCCCGTCGCACTGACGCCCGATCGCAGCGCCGAAGCGCGGGCGCTGGTCGCCGCCATCAATGCCGAGTTGCCGGCCGAGCGTCGCAAGGCCCAACTCCTCGCCTGGCAGTCGGCTGACCATGACGACCCGGAGATCCGCCGCGAGGCCACCCGCGCAGCGGCTGAGGAACTCGAACGCCTCGCCGAGCGCCTCACCCTGGCACGATCGCTCGTTGCCGAGGCCGATCCCGAGTCGCGCCGGGCGCTGCAGTTGCTGCGCGAGCGCGCGCGGGCACTGCCCCCGGCCGATCCCGCCGCACGCGCCGAACTGGCACTGCTGGACCAGCGCCAGGCCGCCGACTATGCGCTGACCCCGGCGTGCGCGCCGGGAAGCAGCTGTCGCACGCGTGAAGAATGGCTGGGCCTGCTCGCGCACAGCCAGGATGCTGCCGTGCTGGCCGCGGCGTGGCAGGCGACGCACGCAGGGGCGTCTGCGCATCGCGAGGATTTCCAGCGGCTGGTCGAACTGCGTAACCAGGGCGCCCGTGACTGGGGATATGCCGATGCCGGCGAACACTGGCGGGCCGGACACGACATGGCGCCGAGCGAGTTCGCGCTCGAGATCGAGAGGCTCTGGGCTGCTGCAGAGCCCTTGTACCGGCAACTGCATTGCCATGCCCGCCGGCGCCTGGCCGAGCACCATGGCACCGATCACTTCAGCGCCGACGGACTGATCCCGGCGCACCTGCTCGGCCACCCGACACAGATGGACTGGAGCAGCATCCACCGCTTGCTCGCACCCGAGTCCGCCATCAGCCTGGAGCCGCAATCGCGCCTCGTGGCCACCAGCGGTCGCGAGTTGTTCGACCAGGCTGCCGGGCAGCTTGCGGCCATCGGATTGCCGAAATTGCCGGGGACGCTGGCGGGGCGTTCGCGGCTCGAGCCGGGCGCAGCCGTCGCCTGCCATCCAAGCGCCTGGAACATCGACCTCGCCGGCGATGTACGGATCCGCATGTGCCTGCAGCCCTCCGAGGCCGCCCTGCGCACGGCACTGCATGAACTCGGGCATGTGCATTACTACCGCGCCTACCGGCACCAGCCCGCCCTGTTCCAGCTCGGCGCCAGCGCTGCCTTTCATGAGGCTGTCGGCGATCTGCTCGCACTCGGGGCGCAGCCGGCGCGCCCGCGCTCCGCACTGCTCGCAGCTGAGAGCGTGCGCCTGGACCAGCT
>JANJUH010000085.1 GCA_024710675.1 Lysobacterales bacterium | reverse complement strand
TGCCAACGACCAGGCTACCCGCGAGAAGCTGGTGCTGGCACTCGGCAATGTCGAGGGCGTGGAAAAGGTCGAGGAAACCTTGCTCGTCGAGAAGCCGGAGCCCGAAGCGCGCTTCTATACGGTCAAAAAGGGCGACACGCTGAGCGCGATCGCCAAGGCCCACTACGGCAGCGCGAACAAGTACCCGCAGATCTTCGAGGCCAACCGGCCTTTGCTCAGCCACCCGGACAAGATCTATCCGGGGCAGGTGCTGCGGATTCCGGAGGGTTGAGGAGGGGGCATAGGGGAGGGGGCAAGGGGCAAGGGGCAGGGGAACGGGCTCGCGGCAAGATCAGCCATTGCCGCAGGCTTGGCCCCCTGCCCCCTGCCCCTGTTCGCTTCCCCGACCCGGTCTCGCAGCACACCGCTGGTCGAACATCCGCGCGCGCCCCCTACTCCTCCACCACGCGCACCGCACGCGCCGCGTCGGGGTCGATCGCGAGGCGACTGGCGAGGGTCACCGCCATCGTGCGGTTGTGCGCGCCGAGCTTGCGCAGGATCGCCGTCACATGGGCCTTGATGGTGGCTTCGGTGACATCGAACTCGTAGGCGATCTGCTTGTTGAGCTTGCCCTCGCAGAGCATCGTCAGCACGCGGAATTGCTGCGGCGTCAGCTCGGCCAGACGACGCGCCAGATCGCGCTCCTGTTCGTCCAGACGCACGGCGCCATGGGCGAAGGGATCGAAGGTCTCGCCCTCCATCACCGTGCGCAGCGCACGCTGGATCAGCTCGGCGTCGGCTGATTTGGGGATGAAGCCCGAGGCGCCGTGCGCAAGCGCGCGGCGGATCACCATCGGCTCCTCGCGCGCCGAGACCACGATGACCGGCAGGGCCGGTCGGGTCGCCCGGATGTGGGCCAGCGCGGAAAATCCGTGGGCGCCCGGCATCGTCAGGTCGAGCAGCAAGAGGTCGGCCTCGGGATGCGCATCGAGCAGCCGCTGCAGCCCGTTGACGTCTTCGGTCTCGAAGATCGTGGCCGTGGGTTCGGCGCGCTCGACCGAGCGGCGCATGGCTTCACGGAACAGCGGATGGTCGTCGGCAATCAGGATCGTGGACATGGCGAGCGGCCTTTCGAGGTGCCGGCCGGATTCCACCATGTTTTCGCATCCGATGCTCATGTCGGTGCCATCGGTAGGCTTGGGAAAGCAGCCGAAGACTGTTTGGGTCCGCAAAGAACGCAAAGGACGCAAAGGAAAGCAGGAGATCGGACTACCGACTGGAACCTGGTTCGATGAACCACGGCCCACATTTGGCGGCGATGACTTCCCTTTACTTCAGCTCCCCACTTTGCGTCCTTAGCGTCCTTTGCGGACGAAAAGCTGTTGGCGGACACCCCTCACCGCACCAACCGCTCCTCCACCAGGTTCGCCACAACGCCCGGGTCGGCCAGCGTCGAGATGTCGCCCAGGTTCTCGTGCTCGTTGGCGGCGATCTTGCGCAGGATGCGGCGCATGATCTTGCCCGAGCGGGTCTTCGGCAGGCCCGGCGCCCACTGGATGTAGTCGGGCGTGGCAATCGGGCTGATCTCCTTGCGGACGTGCTCGCGCAATTCCTTGCGCAGCGCCTCGGTGGCCTCGACGCCGGCCTTCAGCGTCACGTAGACATAGATGCCCTGGCCCTTGATGTCGTGCGGGCAGCCGACGACGGCAGCTTCCGCGACCGCCGGGTGCGCGACCATCGCGCTCTCGATCTCGGCGGTACCGAGGCGATGGCCGGCGACGTTCAGCACATCGTCGACGCGACCGGTGATCCAGTAGTACCCGTCCTCGTCGCGGCGCGCGCCGTCGCCGGTGAAGTACATGCCCTTGAAGGTGCTGAAATAGGTCTCGATGAAGCGCTTGTGGTCGCCGTAGACCGTGCGCATCTGCGCCGGCCAGCTATCCAGCAGCACGAGGTTGCCCTCGGTAGCGCCTTCGAGGATGTGGCCCTCGCCGTCGACGATCGCCGGACGCACGCCGAAGAAGGGCACTGTGGCCGAACCCGGCTTGAGGTCCGTGGCACCGGGCAGCGGCGTGATCAGCATGCCGCCGGTCTCGGTCTGCCACCAGGTGTCGACGATCGGGCAGCGGCCATCGCCGACCACCCGCCAGTACCACTCCCAGGCCTCCGGATTGATCGGCTCGCCGACCGTGCCGAGCAGGCGCAGCGAGGCGCGCGAGCACTTCTTCACCGGTGCTTCGCCCTCGCGCATCAGCGCGCGGATCGCAGTCGGGGCGGTGTAGATGATGGTCACCTGGTGCTTGTCGACCACTTCCCAGAAGCGCGAGACATTCGGGTAGTTCGGCACGCCCTCGAACATCAGCGAAGTGGCGCCGTTGGCCAGCGGGCCGTAGACCACGTAGCTGTGGCCGGTGACCCAGCCGACATCGGCGGTGCACCAGTAAATGTCATCCTCGCGCAAATCGAACACCGCCTCGTGGGTGTAGGCCACGTAAGTCAGGTAGCCGCCGGTGGTGTGCAGCACACCCTTGGGCTTGCCGGTGGAACCGGAGGTGTAGAGGATGAAAAGCGGGTCCTCGGCATTCATGCGCTCGGGCTCGCACTCGGCCGGCTCGTTCGCGCAGAGCTCGTCCATCCACACATCGCGGCCCTCGGTCCACGCCACCGGACGACCGGTGCGACGGACCACGACGACCTTCTCGATGCACCGGGTCGCCGGATTCAACAGTGCCTCGTCGACATTGGCCTTCAGCGGCACGATGCGCCCGCCGCGCAGGCTCTCGTCGGAGGTGATCACGAGCTTGGACTGGCAGTCGTCGATGCGGCTGACCAGCGAGTCCGGCGAGAAGCCGCCGAAGACGATCGAGTGCACCGCGCCGATGCGCGCGCAGGCCAGCATCGCAACGGCCGCCTCCGGGATCATCGGCAGGTAGATCGTCACCCGGTCGCCCTTGGCCACACCCAGCTTGCGCAGGGCGTTGGCGAGCTTGCAGACGCGGGCGTGCAGTTCGCGATAGCTGATCCGCGCCGACTCGGCCGGATTGTCGCCCTCCCACAGGATCGCGGTCTTGTCGCCGCGCGCCGCCAGGTGGCGGTCGAGGCAGTTCACCGAGACATTGAGCTCGCCGTCCTCGTACCAGCGGATCCGGAAGTCCTCGGCGTGGTAGCTGACATCCTTGATCTTCGTCGGGAAGCGATACCAGTCGATGCGCTTGGCGACATCGGCCCAGAAGGCCTCGGGCTCGGCGACCGAGCGGGCGTAGTCGGCCTCGTAGCGGGCGCGGTCGTAGCGCGCCCTGGCGGCGAAATCGGCCGGAACCGGATGCATCTGGGCCATGGTGTCCTCCCGTGACATGGCGTGGTCGTCAGGAGGCTAGGTTACCGCCGTCACGATCCGGCACGTCGCGACTTTGGTCGAGGGGCGGGGCTGGGGTAGACCAAAGGAGGGTCGAGCGGCGCCGCGGGCGCCGGCGGCCGGCATCTCACCCCATCGGCAACTTCAACCCCTGCTCGCGCGCGCACTCGCTGGCGATCGCGTAGCCGGCGTCGTGGTGGCGATACACACCCATCGCCGGGTCGTTCCA
>JANJUH010000077.1 GCA_024710675.1 Lysobacterales bacterium | reverse complement strand
ACCTGGCTCGGCTGGCTGCTCGCGCGCTCGAAGCGGGTGGTGCGCGCGTAAGACCATTCGCGCTCACCGTGGCCGGTGCCGAGACGGCTCTTCTCGGCCTCCTCGAGCCCCTGCTCGCGCTTGCCCGAGCCCATCGCGTCGGCGCTCGGCGCGGCCGGAGCCTCACGGGCAATCGCCGGCGGCTCGCGCCACTGCGGGACGCGGCGCTCGCGGAACACCGCCACTCCGATCACGCCGACATTGTCCGGTCGCCCGGTACGCGCGGCGTAGCTGTCGGGCAGTTCGGTGAAGTGGAAGGCGGCGACCTCCGAGAGATTCTTGCGCCAGCCATCGATGACGACGCTGCCCCAGGGCTCGAGCACGTAGCCCGATTGCGCGGGATGCGCGGTTTCGCCGGTTACGACGTTGACGCCATCGACCGAGACCACGGCCAGCACCCGTTCGCCGCTGCGGTTGAGCAGACGGATCGCATAACGGTGCCCGGCTTCGCCGACGGCATAGCTGCGGCCGCCATGCGCGTGCTGGCTGATCAGGGTGCCGGTGGTGCGGTCCTCGAGCCGGACGTCGACGCGCTGGGCCTGCGAGCAGGCCGGGGCCAGTGCGGCCGCGAGGGCGAGGATGGAAGCAGCGAGAGTGCGCATCGTGGATCTCCTCGAGCGGGATGCTCGTGAGTCCTCAACGGGCCGGTGCGGGAAATGGGGTTTGCCGCCCGGCAGGAGCGCCCTCGGGCGCGATCGGGCTTGCGGCAAGATCCTTTCGCGCGCAGAGCGCGCTCCTACAGTTGCGGCGTCCTGGAGGCTCTTGGCAGGAGCGCCCTTGGGCGCGACCGGTAGCCTTCAGGCCGCCTGCGCCAGCGGCGCCAGCAGCGAGCGATCGCGCCTCTGCGAGCTGAACTGGGCGAGCACACGGCGCGCGGCTTGGCCATCGCGGAATCCGTAGAGCGCGCAGGCCCCTGCAGTGCCCGGGCCTTCCAGCACGATCAGGTCCGGCTCGCGTGCGACGGCGAGCGGGCAGGCTCCTTCGTGTTCGAAGACAGCAGGCGAGGTGGGTTGCCCGAGGATCGCGGCGATATGGCTGAAATCCCCCGCTGAGGCAGAGAGCTGGTTGCCCGGCAGCGCAAAGGCATCGTGCTCGCCGCTGCCGGCCCGCGATTGCCGCACGGCCTGGTGCTCCGCGGAACCCCAGAAGGCCCGCAGCCGCTCCATGCTCGGCCAGTACGAAACCACCAGGCCCTGTGCGGCTGAGCGGCCGCCGAAATGCTCGACGTCCGGCGCTGCGGCGTTCGCGAGGTAGCGCCCCCCGGCGCGGGCGTAGAGCAGGGGCAGCGTGGCCAGGTGGCGCGCGTATCCCTCGGGATCGTGGACCGCGGCCAGGACCAGCAGGAAAGCCGGGGGACTCATCGGATCGGGATCCTCGAAACCGGGCGACGTGGGACATGATGCCGCCCTGCGTTGCTGTAAACCGTTGTAACCGTCACGGAACGTGTCTCCGGTCCTTCGGGTGGACGACCTTTGCCGGTGGTGGCGGCCCGATCCCCTCCGTATACTCCGCGCGCCTTTTGCGCCCGGTCCGCCGTGGCCGGCACACCATCCGACTCATCAACCGGGGACACCCCATGCTCGAACAGTACGGACTCGTCATCGCACTGGTCTGCGCGGTGATTGCGGTGCTTTACGGCATCGTGACAGCGCAGTGGATCCTGAAACAGCCCGCCGGCAACGCCCGCATGCAGGAAATCGCGGGTGCCATCCAGGAAGGCGCCAGCGCCTACCTCAACCGCCAGTACACGACGATCGGCATCGTCGGCCTCGTGCTCCTGGTCGTCATCGGCTTTGCCCTGAGCTGGGTGACGGCGATCGGCTTCCTGATCGGTGCTGTGCTCTCGGGCGCGGCCGGCTACATCGGCATGTTCGTCTCGGTGCGTGCCAACGTGCGTACCACCGAAGCCGCCCGCAGCGGCATCAATGCCGCGCTCGCCGTCGCCTTCAAGGGCGGCGCGATCACCGGCATGCTGGTGGTGGGCCTCGGCCTGCTCGGCGTCGCCGGCTTCTACGGCGTGCTGAAGGGCCAGGGCGTCGCGACCCAGGACATTCTCAACGCGCTGGTCGGCCTGGCCTTCGGTTCCTCGCTGATCTCGATCTTCGCGCGCCTGGGTGGCGGCATCTTCACCAAGGGCGCCGACGTCGGTGCCGACCTGGTCGGCAAGGTCGAGGCTGGCATTCCGGAAGACGACCCGCGTAACCCGGCGGTGATCGCCGACAACGTCGGTGACAACGTCGGCGACTGCGCCGGCATGGCGGCCGACCTGTTCGAGACCTACGCGGTCACCATCATCGCGACCATGCTGGTCGGCTACATCTTCATCGAGCAGATCGGTGCCAATGCGCTGCTCTACCCGCTGGTTCTCGGCGGCGCCTCGATCATCGCCTCGATCATCGGCACCTTCTTCGTCAGCGCGCCGGATGGCAAGATCATGAAGGCGCTGTACAAGGGCGTGATCGTCTCCGGCGTCATCGCCGCGATTGCCTTCTACCCGATCACCACCGCGCTGTTCCCGGCCGAGGCCGGCGGCCAGTATTCGGCGATGCAGATCTATGCCTCGGCCCTGCTCGGCCTGGTCCTGACCGGCGCGATGGTCATCATCACCGAGTACTACACCAGCACCGAGTACAGCCCGGTCAAGACCGTGGCGGCTGCCTCGACCACCGGTCACGGCACCAACATCATCGCCGGCCTCGCCGTGTCGATGCGCGCCTGCTGGATGCCGGTGCTGGCGGTCTGCCTGGCGATCTTCTGCACCTACGAGCTGGCGGGCCTGTACGGCATCGCGATCGCCGCCACGGCGATGCTGTCGATGTCCGGCATGATCGTCGCGCTCGACGCCTATGGCCCGATCACCGACAACGGCGGCGGCATCGCCGAGATGGCCGAGCTGGGCAAGGACGTGCGCAACGTCACCGACCCGCTCGACGCCGTCGGCAACACCACCAAGGCCGTCACCAAGGGCTACGCGATCGGTTCGGCCGGCCTCGCCGCGCTGGTGCTGTTCGCCGACTACACCCACAAGCTCGGCGAGACGGGGGCCGAGGTCGACTTCTCGATTTCGAACCCGGACGTGGTGATCGGCCTGCTGATCGGCGGCATGATCCCCTACCTGTTCGGCGCCTACGCCATGCAGGCGGTGGGCCGCGCGGCCGGTGCGGTGGTGGAGGAAGTGCGCCGCCAGTTCCGCGAGATCCCCGGCATCATGGAAGGCACCGGCAAGCCGCAGTACGACAAGGCGGTCGACCTGCTGACCAAGTCGGC
>JANJUH010000055.1 GCA_024710675.1 Lysobacterales bacterium | reverse complement strand
GGCGGGGCTCGTGCATGTGGCCGAACAGCACGGCCGGCTACCGCTTTCCACTTCGCTCGCACCGGCGATCCGCCTGGCCCGCAAGGGTTACGTGTGGAGCGCGAAGAACGCGATGATGATGGGCTGGCGCGCCGAGACACTGGCGAAGTCGAAGGCCGCCGCACGCATCTATCTGCCCGCTGGCAAGCCGCCGAAGCAAGGCGATCGCATCCGCAATCCCGACCTGGCCTCGGCTCTGGAGCGCCTGGCGCGACACGGCCACGCCGGCTTCTACGAGGGCCGCACCGCGAAGGCCATCGTCGAGGGCATGCGCGCCGCCGGCGGCCTCCACACGCTCGAGGATTACGCGCGCTACCGCGTGGTCGAGCGCGAGGTCCTCGAATTGCGCCTCGGAGAGACCTTGATCCTGACGGCGCCACCGCCGTCCTCGGGTGGTGTGGCGCTGATCGGCATGCTGAACATCCTCGCCGGCTATCCGCTCGCCGGGATGGATCGCGTCGAGCGCGCCCACCTCGAGATCGAGGCCATGCGCCGGGTTTACCGCGATCGCGCGATCTACCTCGGCGATCCCGATTTCGTCGACGTGCCGATGGCGATGCTGACCAGCCCCTACTACGCCGCTGGCCTGCGTGCCTCGATCCACACCGAGAAGGCCACCCCGAGCGACATGCTGCCGGGCATCGAGGCCAAGCGTGAAAGCGAGGACACCACGCATTTCTCGGTGATCGATGGCGAAGGCAACATCGCCGCCGTCACGCAGACGGTCAACCTGCCCTACGGCTCGGCCTTCGTGCCGCCGGGCACGGGCATCCTGATGAACAACGAGATGGATGACTTCTCGGTCAAGCCGGGCGTGCCCAATGCCTTCGGCCTGATCGGCGACGATGCCAACGCGATCGCGCCCGGCAAGCGTCCGCTGTCCTCGATGACACCGACGATCGTGATCACGCCCGAACGCATCGCCGCGCTGGGCACGCCGGGCGGCAGCCGCATCATCACGATGGTCTACCTGGGGCTGCGCGCGCTGCTCGATGGCGCCGGTGCCGATGAGATCGCCACGCTGCCGCGCATTCATCACCAGTACCAGCCGGACGAGGTGCTGGCCGAGCCCGGCGCGCTGAGCGAGGAACAGATCGCGGCGCTGACGGCGCGCGGCTACCAGGTCAAGCCTGCACAGCGGCCCTGGGGCAACCTGCAGGTCGTCGTCTGGGACCGCCGCACCGGCGCGGTCGATGCCGCCTCCGATCCGCGCATCAAGGACGTGGGACGCGGCGCGAGCCGCAGCACGGGGGTGATCTTCCGATGAACCCAATGCTTGCATTGCAGAGCATGCCGGCTCTTGTTTCCAGGACGCTGCCTGCCGCGCGCCCTGCTTTCGAGCCCCGCTCCCCGGCAGGGCCGGTCCTCGTGCCCTCGTGCCCTCGTGCCCTCGTGCCCTCCAGCGCACGGACTGCTTTCCAGGCATCGCAGAGGACTCGATGAGAGCCTGGTCGCTCGAAGGCAACAGCCAGCGCCTCGATGGCGGCGCGATGTTCGGCAACGTGCCGCGCGCGCTGTGGGAACGCTGGCTGCCGCCGGACGAGCAGCATCGCGTGCCGCTGGCTTGCCGGACCTTGCTGATCGAGTTGGACGATGGCCGCCGAGTCCTGTTCGAGACCGGCATCGGTGCCTTTTTCGATCCGTCCTTGCGCGAGCGCTACGGGGTCGTCGAGGAGCGCCACGTGCTGCTCGATCGTCTCGCCGAACTCGGGCTCAGCGATGCCGACATCGACGTGGTGGTGCTCTCGCACCTGCACTTCGACCATGCCGGTGGACTGCTCGCAGCGCATCAGCCGGGCCAGCCGCCGCGCCTGCTGTTTCCGAAGGCGCGCTTCCTGATTGGCCGGCGTCACTGGGAGCGCGCGCAATCGCCGCATCCGCGCGACCGCGCCTCCTTCATCCCCGAACTGAATGCGCTGTTGCAGGCCAGTGGGCGCCTGGAACTCGTCGATCTCGGCCCGGCCAATGACCTGGCCAACGAATCACCAGTGCCAGCCCACCACCCGCTGCTCGGCGAGGCCGTCGGCTTCTACGAATCCAACGGCCACACGCCCGGACTGATGCTCAGCGAAGTCGGTGGCCTGGTCTTCTGCGCCGACCTGATCCCTGGCAAGCCCTGGGTACACCTGCCGGTGACCATGGGCTACGACCGCCACCCGGAACTGCTCATCGACGAGAAGCGTCGCCTGCTCGAAGCGGGCCTCACCCGTGGCACGCGACTGTATTTCACCCACGATCCCGAGATTGCCGTGGGCGCGCTGCAACGCGACGCCAAAGGCAAGTTCTCGACCCACTCGGAACTCGCCGCCCTCAGCGGCGATCCATTGCCGATCCACTGAAGTTCAAGGGAGTTCAACCATGCGATTCGCCGTCCTCGCCCTGGCCCTCGCCGCCACCCTGCCCGCCTACGCCGAAGAAGCGCAGGAAATGCCGAGCAAGCCGGTCGCCGTCGTCGACGGCCACCCGGTCTACGGCGTCGTCATGCCCGAGGGCGTCGCCACCCCGATCGGCACCGCGCTCGCCGCCGCCAGCGAGCACGCCGGCAAGCCGGCCAAGTTCGAAGGCCGCATCACCAAGGTCTGCCAGACCAAGGGTTGCTGGCTGGTGCTCGCCGACGGCGAGCTGCACGCCCGCGTCAAGTTCGGCAACCACGACTTCTTCATCCCCAAGGACACCAGCGGCAACGCGGTGGTCTATGGCACGCTCGAGGTGAAGACTCTCGCGGAAGATGTGGCCAAGCACCTTGCCGAAGACGCCGGCCAGGATCCCGCGACGGTGACCGGCGAGCAGCAGGAGTACCGGATCACCGCGACCAGCGTGATGCTGGTGGGGGAGAAGGGCTGAGGCCGGCTTGCGGGACCCGGGAAAAGCTCGCACAAGGCGATGTAGGAGCGCCCTCGGGCGCTAACACTTCTTGCAGCTGGCGCCATCGCGCGCAGAGCGCGCTCCTGCGGCCGGCGCGTGGTTCCGGGTCTGGCGGTAGGAGCGCCCTCGGGCGCGATGGGGTTCGCGGCAAGGCCTTTTCGCGCGCAGAGCGCGCTCCTACGAAGGCTCCTCAAACGCGATCAGCCGCCGCCGGTCGCGCTTGTCCGGCCGCCCCGGCGGCGGCTGGTAGCCGGCGGCGTCGAGGCGCCGGGCTTCTCGCTCGGCCTCGCGCCTGGCGCGGCTCTCCTCGCTCTCGCTGTACAGGGCCTGCGCGACGGTGGCTGGCCCGCGCTTGTCGGACAGCAGCAGCACCTCGACTTCCATGCGCTCGCTGCCGCGACTGACCGTCACGCGATCGCCGACGTGCAGGATCTTCGCCGGCTTGCAGCGAGCACTGTTGACCTCGATCTTGCCGCCGTCGATGGCCTGCTTGGCCAGCGATCGGGTCTTGAAGAAGCGCGCCGCCCACAGCCACTGGTCGGCGCGCACGCCCGCCTTCGCCGGGCTTTCGCTCACGCGACCAGCAGCCGGTTGATCCGGCGCACGAAGCCCGAGGGATCCTCGAGCTGGCCACCCTCGGCGAGCACGGCCTGCTCGTACACCAGCGTCGCGAGGTCCGCAAAGCGCGCCTCGTCGGCCTCGGCGGCCATCTTCGCGGTCAGCGCGTGTCCCGGGTTCAACTCGAGGGTAGGCTGGCCGCCACCCACACCCTGCCCGGCCTGGCGCAGCAGGCGCTGGGTGTGCAGCGCCAGCTCGTGCGCATCCACCACCAGCACCGCTGCCGATTCGGTCAGGCGCGTCGATCCGCGCACGTTCTTGATGCGCTCGCCGAGCGCACTCTTGATGCGATCGGCCAGGCCCTCGGGCAGCTCGCCGCCGCTCGCGGCCGACTGTCCCTCGGCGTCCGGAATCTGCGAGAGGTCGATGTCGCCCTTGGCCACCGAGACCACCGGCTTGCCGTCGAACTCGTGCAGGTACGACAGCGCCCACTCGTCGATGCGGTCGAACGCGAGCAGCACTTCCACGCCCTTGGCGCGGAAAGCCTCGAGGTGCGGCGAGTGGCGCGCGGCGAGGTGGCTCTCGGCGGTGATGTAGTAGACCTGCGTCTGGTTGGGACGCATGCGGCCGAGGTAGTCCTTGAACGACACCGTCGGCTCGGCGCCCTCGCTGGCCGTCGAGGCAAAGCGCAGCAGCTTCGCGAGCTTCTCGCGGTTGGCGTAGTCCTCGGTCAGGCCTTCCTTGATGCACTGGCCGAACTCGCTCCAGAAGCTCTTGAACTTCTCCGGCTGCTCCTCGGCCATGCGCTCGATGAGGTCGAGCACGCGCTTGATCACCGCCGAGCGGATCTGCTGGGTCAGGCGATTCTCCTGCAGCAGTTCGCGCGAGACGTTCAGCGGCAGGTCGTCGGAATCGACCACGCCGCGCACGAAACGCAGGTAGCCGGGCAACAATTGTTCTGCGGCGTCCATGATGTGGACGCGCTTGACGTAGAGCTTGAGTCCGTGGCGCTCGTCGCGGCCGCCGCCGAAGAGATCGAAAGGCGCCTTGGCCGGAATGTAGAGCAGGCTGGTGTAGCTCTGGTTGCCCTCGACCTTGTTGTGCGCCCAGGCCAGCGCCTCGCCGTCGCTGTGCGCGATGTGCTTGTAGAAGCCCTGGTAGTCCTCGTCGCTGAGTTCGGACTTCGGTCGCGTCCACAGCGCCGAAGCCTGGTTGACCGTCTCGAAGGCGGCCTCGGCGCCTTCCTCGGCGCGGCCCTTCATGCGGATCGGGAAGGCAATGTGCTCGGAGTACTTGTGGACGAGCGCGCGCAGACGCCAGTCGGACAGGAACTCGGCCTCCTCGTCCTTCAGGTGCAGCACGATCTCGGTGCCGCGCGTGGGCTTCTCGATGTCCTCGATCGAGTACTCGCCCTCGCCTGCCGAGCGCCAAGCCACGCCGGCGCGATCGTCGGCACCGGCGCGGCGCGTGCGCAGCTCGACTTCCCTGGCGACGATGAAGGCCGAATAGAAGCCGACGCCGAACTGGCCGATCAGTTGCGCGTCCTTGCGCTCGTCGCCGGACAGGCTCTCGAGGAAGCGGCGCGTGCCCGAGCGCGCGATGGTGCCGATGTTCTCGACCACTTCCTCGCGGCTCATGCCGATGCCGTTGTCGCGCAGGGTGAGCGTCTTGCCCTCCTCGTCGACCTCGATCTCGATGCGCAGCTCGGGATCACCGGCCAGCAACTCCGGCGCGCGAATGCCCTCGAAGCGCAGCTTGTCGAGCGCGTCGGAAGCGTTCGAGACCAGCTCGCGCAGGAAGATTTCCTTGTTCGAGTACAGCGAGTGGATGACCAGGCGCAGGACCTGCTGCACCTCGGCCTGGAAGGCGTGTGTTTCGCTCATGGGGATTGTCCGTGACCGCTTGCGATCGGCCCAGGATGGGGGTGGATGCCGCGAAATCAAGGCAGGCTCCCGACGCCCGGGCGCGCTACGATGGAAGGCCGAAGGCCACGTCCGCACCCATCATGACCATCGCCCGCTGCCCCTGGGCCGAGAACTCGGCGATCGAAGCCGCCTACCACGATGCCGAATGGGGCGTGCCGGTGCACGACGATCGCACCTTGTTCGAGTTCCTGACGCTCGAAGGCGCCCAGGCCGGCCTGAGCTGGCGCACCGTGCTCGCCAAGCGCGCCGGCTACGCGCGGGTCTTCCTCCACTACGATCTGGCGCAACTGGCGGCGCTCAGCGACGAGGAACTCGAAGCGCGCCTCGCCGATCCCGGCATCGTCCGCAACCGCCTGAAGGTCTGGTCGGTGCGCGGCAACGCCCGCGCCGCGCTGGCCCTGATCGAAAGCGAGGGCAGCCTCGATCGCTACTTTTGGAACTGGGTCGACGGCCGCCCGCTCGACGGCCGCCGCCGCGCGATGGCCGAAGTGCCGGCGCGCACCGAGCTGTCGGATCGCATCAGCAAGGACCTGGCCAAGCGCGGCTTCAAGTTCATCGGCAGCACCATCGTCTACGCCTTCATGCAGGCGGTCGGGATGGTCGATGATCACCTGGTCGAGTGTCCGAGGTACCGCGGTGCGCAGCCTGGACCCCTGGCCCGATGACCCGGTTGCGGACTTGCCGGACCCGCGCCCAGCCAGCCTGGTTTGTGGGTCGGGAATCATCCCGACGCTCTCAGCGAACATGCCATCACGCACTGACTTGATTACCGTCGCAGAAGGGGCATGGGAAAGGAGGCAGGGGGTTGATCGAGCGGCACGAGCCGACCGCGACTCGAACCTGATTCCCCGCCCCCCGCCCCTTGCCCCCAGTCCAGTGTTCGATGCGCGAATCAGCGCACCCAGAGGGGCGACCAGGACTCCTTTCGCCACACCCGACCCAAGCCGCTACGGATACTCGCGCTGCGCGATCAGCCTGGCCCAGTCGAGCGGGCTGCCGGGCCATTCGGAGAGGACACCCGTACCCAGCGTGATCACGGCGGTGGCCAGGGGCGGTAGCAGCAGCAACCAGGCGGTTTCGCGGCAGCCGGACGCCGGGATGCCTTCCTCGGGCCATGTCGCGGGCATGGGCCGGAACCACGCACGCCAGAGGATCGGCAGGAAGTAGGCCGCGTTGAGCAGGCTGGAGATCCACAACACGGCCATCACCCAGTCCATCCCGGCCGCCGTGGCGCCATCGCCGAGCCAGGCCTTGCTGATCGCCCCGGCCGTCAGTGGCGCGCCCATCATCCCCAGGGCACCAATGGTGAAGGCGATCGTGGTCAGTGGCATGCGCCGCCCGGCGCCGTCCATCTCGCTGACCTTGTGGATGCCCAGGGTCTCGGCGTAGTTGCCGGCGCAGAAGAACAGCGTGATCTTCATCAGTCCCTGGTGCACCAGGTGGACCAACCCGCCGACCGTGCCCATCGGGCCGGCGAGTGCGGCCCCCAGCACGATGTAGGACACCTGGCTGACCGTGGAGTAGGCCAGGCGGCGCTTGAGGTCGTCCTGGAACAGTGCGCGCAGGCTGCCCCAGACGATGGTGATCGCGGCGGCGACCGCGAGCGGCGCCAGCAACTGGAGCGCTGCCGCAAACTCGACGCCATAGGTCCCGTACACCACGCGCAGAACACCGAATGCCCCTGCCTTGACCACCGCCACGGCATGCAGCAATGCCGACACCGGGGCCGGTGCGACCATCGCCTGCGGCAGCCACCCGTGCAGCGGAACGATGGCGGCCTTCACGCCCAGGCCTGCGATCAACAAGGCGAAGATCGCCTGCAACTGCCACGCGGGCAGGCCGTCGACCCCGGCAAGCACGCCGCCATGCGCGAAGTCCGCCGGGCCCACCAGCGCATTGAGCCAGACGATGCCGGTCAGCAGCAGCGTGCCACCGACCAGGGTGTAGGCCAGGTAGATCCTGCCACCGCGCAGCGCCTGTGGTGTGCCGCGATGCACCACCAGCGGGAAGGTGGCCAGCGTCAGCAGCTCGTAGAAGACGAAGAAGGTGAACAGGTTGGCGGCCATCGCGATGCCCATGGTCGCGGTGACGCAGAGGCTGAAGAAGCCGAAGAAGCGCGAGCGGAAGGGCGAGCCCTCGAGATAACCGATCGCATAGACGGTGGTGAGCAGCCACAGCACCGCCGACAGCGTCACGAAGAGCAATGCGAAGGCGTCGGCGTGGAAAGCGAGATCGATGCCCGGCAGCACCGCGTAGCGGAAGGCGTACTCCTCGCCACCCGCGATGCCGAGCAGGAGCACGGCAACGAGCAGGAGCTTCACCACGGCACCGAAGAGGTTCAGCGTGGTGCGCAGACCGACCCGGTGCTCGGGCAGCGCGAAGATCAGCAACCCGGGCACCAGGGACGAGGCGATCACCGCCAGTGGCAGGACTTCGTTGACGCTCATGCCCCGACCCCGAGCAGGCGCAGGATCTCCATGCCACGCAGCCCCACCAGGATGCTGGCCACCGCCAGCGCGAAGGCGGTCCATTCGAGGGTCGCCAGGCGACGCCGGTCGACCCGCAGGGCTTCACCGCCCGGCGTGGCCAGGAAAGCCTGCTGCAGCACCCTGAAAACATAGGTGGCCGCCAGCAGACCCCCGGCGAAGACCACGATCACCATGTCCCAGCGCCCGCGCAGCAGGGCCGCCTCGATCAGCAGCCACTTGGCCAGGAAACCACCGGAGGGCGGCAAGCCCATCAGCGTGACACCGGCCAGGCCGAAGGCGAACAGCGTCAGCGGCAGGCACGCGGCCACGCCCGCCACGCCGGCCACCGCGTCACGGCCGGTGGCCTGGATCAGCACGCCCACGGAGGCGAACATGGCGGCCTTGGCCAGCCCATGCGCCAGCACCTGCATGCCACCGGCGTGCAGCGCGAGCTGGTCGGCGCCGAGCAAGGGGAAGATCAGGAACAGGTAGCCGACCTGGGCCACCGTCGACCACGCCACCAGCGCCTTCAGGCGTTGCGCGCGCACGGCCCGCCAGGAACCCCAGAGGATGGCCGCGGCGCCGAGGACGGCCGGCAGCGCGGCCGCCACTTCGGCCATGGCTGCGAAGGGCCCGAGCCACAGGCGCAGGATCAGGTAGAACGATGCCTTCACCACCAGCGCCGACACCAAGGCCGACACCGGCGCCGGCGCTCCGCCATGGGCCGGCGGCAGCCAGCCGTGGAAGGGAAAGAGCGCGGTCTTCACCATGAGCCCGATCAGCAACAGGCCACCAGCAAACCAGACCGCCAGAGGCGCGCCAGCAGACACCAAGGGCGTGAGCGTTGCGATCGACACCGTCCCGTAGCTGCCGTAGACCAGCGCCACCCCGAGCAGGTACATGCCCGAGCCCACCAGGGTCGCCAGCAGATAGCGCAGCGCCGCCGCGAGTTGGCCGGCGGTTCCGCCCATCGCCACCAGGCCCACCGCCGCCAGTCCCACGATTTCCAGCGTGACGTAGAGATTGAAGAGATCGGCCGACAACACCAGCGCATTCATGCCGGCGACCAGGAAGCCCGCGAGCGGCCAGAACCAGGCGGGAGCTGCCGCCGCGAAATAGATCCGGGCGTAGACGAACAGTGGCAGGGCGACGAGCTGGGTCAGGATCAGGATCAGCGCGGACAGCCCGTCGGCCACGAGGTCGATTCCCAGTGGCGCCCCCCAACCGCCGACACGATGGACAGGCGCACCCGAGCCGCTGCCCAGCTCGAAGGCCAGGGCAAAGGCCAAGGCCAGTTGCACGGCAGTCGTCCCGATCGCCAGCCGCGCACCCCGCCCCGGACCCAGCAGGAAGGCCGCCGTCGCCCACAGCAGGGGCAGCAGGATCAGCCAGGGCAGCCACTCAGTCATCGGCGGCGGGCGGCAGGGTGTACTTGCCGGTCAGCGCATGCAGGCGCCGCGCCAGTGCGAGTGCCAAGGCCGTGGCCGCCACCGCGACGACGATGCCGGTGAGCACCATGGCCTGTGGCACCGGGTCGGGGACATCCATGCGCTGCGCGAAGCCCACCATCACCAGGAAGGCCCCGCTGCCCATCAGGTTGAAGGCCAGGATCCGGCGCAGCAGGTGCTCGAGCAGCAGCACGCCGGCCATGCCCATCGCGAACAGCACGACACCGACGCAGGCGAAGATCAGGCCGGTACTCATGGGACACCCCCATCGCCGGCCTGGCCCATCCCGGCCGATCGGGCATCGCGATCGCGCTCGTCCACGCTCCCGCGCAAGGCTGGCGCTCCGGGACCAAAGCCCGCAGCTTGAACCGGGTCCCGGGTCCCGGGTCCCGGGTCCCGCCCCTTGGATGCCTCACTGTCCCCCACCTCCCGCGACACGAACAGGAACAGTCCGGCGAGGATCAGGCCGAGGGAGACGGTGAGCGCGGCCTCGATCAGCAGGATCAGGCTGCCCGCCCAGGCTGGCGGAAACTGGAGCAAGGCCCGCCCGTTCAACTGCGCCGCGGCGACGCCGATGAAGACCAGGAAGCCGGCTGCCAGGCCAAGGCGCAAGCACTTGCCGGGCGCTGCCCATCCGCGGGTCATGCCCGCCAGGTACTGCAGCACCGCCGCGGCAGCCAGCACGGCGCCGGCCTGGAAGGCGCCACCCGGGCGGAATGCACCCGCCCACAGCAGGTACACGCTGGCCAGCAGCATCACCGGCACGCCGATGCTGGCCAGTGTGCGCAGCACCGGGTCCGTACTCCCCGCGATCGGCTCACGGGCATCCTCACTGCTCGCGGACACGGCGAGCATCGCGATCAGCGCCAGCAGCAGCACGCCGACCTCGAGCAGGGTGTCGTAGCCGCGGAAGTTGAGCAGCACGGCGGTCACCGGATGCTTCACACCCGATTGGTCCATGCGCGCCTCGACCGCCTCGCGCAGCGCGATGTCCGGCGGCGGCGCATCCAGCAGGGCCGCAACCAAGCCGACAACGAACACCAGGGCCAGCGCGCTCACGGACGCCCGCATCAGGATCCCGCTCATGGCCGCTTCCTGTCACGCAGCACACCGATCGCATCCAGCAGCAGCGCGCCGGTCAGCCCGGCACCGATCGCGGCCTCCGCGAGCGCGATGTCCGGCGCTGCCAGCCTGGCCCAGGCCAGCGAGAGCAGCAGGCCGAAGACGATGAAGAGGATCACGGCCCGGAAGATGTCCGGTGTCGCCAGCGTGCGCCAGGCACTCCACAACAGCGCCCCGGCGAGCAGCAGGTCGAAGGCCAGGCCGATGCTCATGATCGCTCCTCGCCCTGCCAGGGCCGTACGCCCAAGGCCTGGGCGCGATTGGCAATGGCGTAACTGACCGCCGCACTCGCGGCCAGTGCCAGCGGCCAGATCAGCAGCAACTTGAGCGCCGCGGCCAGGCTGTCGGCCTGCAGCGCGAGTCCGGCGAGCACGCAGCCCAGCCCCAGGTTGTCGGCCTTGGCCAACGCATGCAGGCGCGTGTACACATCCGGAAAGCGCACCAGTCCGACCGTGCCGGCGAAATAGAAGAAGGCACCGATGAGCAACAGCAGATTGCCGGCGAGCTCAATCATCGGCCTGCCCCGCGGAATGCCAGGCGCGCCGCGCGAAGGCGATCCCGGCGATCGCGGCGAGCAAGGCGAGTGTCAGCGCGACATCGACCAGCGAGGGCAAGGCCATCGCGTGGGCCAGCAGCACCAGCACGCCCACCCCGGTGCTGCCGAACAGCAAGGCCGTCAGCATGCGATCGGCCGGTGTCGGGCCGCGCGCGGCCGCGACCAGCGCCGCGACCAGGTTGAGCAGCAGGAACAGCGCCACGGCGAGGCTCACGGGCGCCCTCCGAACAGGCGCGCGATGTGCGCCTCCAGCTCACGCGCCTCGGCCACGACCGGCAAGCGTGCATCGAGCACATGCAGGCGCAAGCGCGACTCCTCCAGACGCACGCCCAGCGTGCCCGGCATCAGGCCCAGCGTATTCAGCATCAGCACCCGCGCGGTGCCGGGCGGCAAATGGGACAGGTCGATCTCGATCAGGGCAGGTGCGAGATCCGGGCGCGGTCGCAGCGCCATCGCGGCGACCTGGACGCCGCCGCGCAAGGAGTTCCAGACGAAGAAGGCGAGGAAACGCAGCGTTGGCGCCAGGCTCACACCGTGGCGGCCTGCTGGCAGCAGTCGCATGCTGCCCCAGGTGGCGAGCGCGACACCGACCAGCCCCAGCCACCAGGCGTCGAAACGTCCCTCGGCCAGCACCCACCAGAGCACAGCGAACACCACGAAGCGACGAGTCCAGTACGGGAACCATCCCCCGTCCTGCCCAGCACCCCTGGTTTGCTCCATCGGCCCTCCAGCGATCCCGGCGAGTACGCCTCAGATCTCGATCCGCAGCGCCGCCGCCGCCCGCCTCGCCTTCTCGCGCGCAGCGAACAAGGTCTCGGCACGCGCCAGCGTGACCCCGACGCGCCGGCGGCCCTGGACCTCGGGCTTGCCGAACAGGCGAAGCTCGGTGTCGGGCTCGGCGAGCGCCTGTTCGACGCCGTGGAAGCGCGGGCCGGCGCCGTGGCCTTCGGCCAGCACCGCCACCGAAGCCGAGGGGCCACGCGGGCGGATCACCGGGATCGGCAGGCCGAGGATCGCGCGCAGGTGCAGCGCGAACTCCGAGAGATCCTGCGAGACCAGGGTGACGAGGCCGGTGTCGTGCGGGCGCGGCGAGACTTCGCTGAACAGCACGTCCTCGCCGCGGACGAAAAGCTCGACGCCGAAGAGGCCACGACCGCCCAGGTTGTCGGTGATCGTGCGCGCGATGTCCTGCGCCTTTTTCAGCGCCACCGGCGACATCGGCTGCGGCTGCCAGGACTCGCGGTAGTCGCCGTCCTCCTGGTAGTGGCCGATCGGCTCGCAGAAGCTGGTGCCGCCGACATGGCGCACGGTCAGCAGCGTGATCTCGAAATCGAAGGGCACGAAGCCCTCGACGATGACCCGCCCTGCCCCGGCGCGCCCGCCGCTCTGTGCATATTCCCAGGCCGCGTCGACATCCGCAGCACTGCGGACGGTGCTCTGGCCCTTGCCCGAGGAACTCATCAGCGGCTTGACCACGCAGGGCAAACCGATCGCGGCCACGGCCTCGCGGTAGCCCGCCTCGTCGTCGCAGAAGCGGTAGGGCGAGGTCGGCAGGCCCAGCGTCTCGGCAGCGAGCCGGCGAATGCCCTCGCGATCCATCGTCAGTCGTGCTGCACGCGCGGTCGGGATCACGGTCAGGCCCTCGGCTTCCAGCGCCTCCAGCGTCGGCGTGTGGATGGCCTCGATCTCGGGCACCACCAAGGTCGGGCGCTCGAGTTCGATGACGCGGCGCAGCGCATCGGGATCCAGCATCGGGATCACATGGGCGCGATGTGCCACCTGCATCGCCGGCGCATTCGCGTAACGATCGACCGCGATGACCTCGATGCCGAGGCGCTGGGCCTCGATCGCGACTTCCTTGCCGAGCTCGCCCGAGCCGAGCAGCATCAGCCGGATCGCGGAAGGACTGAGCGGGGTTCCAATCACGGCAGGGATTCCTCGGGGAGTTGAACCCGCGATTTTAGCCGGCATTGGCAACGCCACATCGGCATCCGGCGCATCAGGATGGCGATGCCCCCGGCAGCCCTTCGACTCACAAGGCGTGCACACCCTCGTCCAGCAACTCGGAACCGCACAGCAGGCGCTGCAAGGTGTCCATCTCCCAGTGGGCATAGCGGCGTCCGCCCTCGAACATCCGCTCCGAGGTGAAAGCCAGCGGCCAGGCGCAAATGGTCCTCGGCACACCGTCCTGTCGCGGCGAGTGGCTGCGCAGGAACTGAACCTTGCCCTCTGCATCGCTCCAGGCCATCGCGACCGCCACCCCATCGACGATTCCGTCCGGCTCGAGGCCAGAGACCATGACCCGCCCGCTGGGCCGGACATCCCGGGCCAGCAGGAGCTCACGACGCGCGGTACCCCGATCGAACTTCACCAGCGGCGGCAGCCGATACCACCGCTGGCTGCCGTCAGCCCCGATCAGTTCGAAAGCCACCATCGCCGCGGGACTCTCGGCCCCGTCGTAGAACGTCGCCAGCTGGAGCCGGGACGGCGCCAGCGGCGCGTGGCGATAGGCACTGAGGCGAGCGCGCGAATCCAGCACCCAGGCGTCTGGGCCATGGCGCAGCCCGGTCGGCTCGAGCGCCAGGGTCGCCCCTGCGCCACCGGCCAGCAGCAGGGCAAGCAGCAGGCGCGATGCGGGGCGAATCGGCGGCGCAGGCTCGAGCAGGCTGTGCAGTCGTTCGGACAAGCCACCGCCCAGCCAGGTGGCAGGCAGAGGCTCACGCTGCCCGCACTGGCGGACGCAATCGAGCAGCAGTGCCGCGTAATCCGGGGCTTCGATGCCTCGCGCAAGAACCTCGGCGTCGGCCGCCAGTTCAGCGCTCGCCCGTGCCGCTCGCTCGAGCAGCCAGGCCAGCGGATGCCACCAGAGCAGGATCCGGAACAGGCGGCACAGGCCCAGGGCGCGATTGTCACGGCGCGCATGGTGCGCCAGCTCGTGCAGGATCACGTACTGCAGCGGCTCGGCGCCTAGCGGGCGATAGGAATCCGGCAGGATGATCCGGACCGCACTGGCACCCACCCACAGAAAGGGCGTATCCGCCCTCTGTGACCACGCGATGCGCAAGGGGCGTCGACTGAGCCGGGCGTGCGCGCGCTCGAGTTCAGGGTCGCGCAACGCTGCCCGAACGAGACGCAAAAGCCGCGCCCATTGCAGCCACCAGTGGATCAGGCCGAAGAGCACGCCACCCACCCAGGCGAGCGCGAAGAACTCCCACGCGGACCATTCGAGTCCGCCCGGCGCTCGACTGGCGGCATCGAGTGTCCGGCTCGGCAGGGACCCTGGATCCACGGCCACGACGGATTCTGCGGAGGTGCCAGACGAGGGGGCCGCGACCTCGCTCGCGGGCCATGACAGGGGCACCGGGATCCGTGTCGGGGCGAGCGGGCTCGCCAAAAGGATGAGCAGGGCCAGGCAGGTCAAGGCGGCACCGATCAACACCTTGTGGACGAACTCTGGCGCGCGTCGCCTGAGCCTGGCATCGACGACCAGCGCCAGGACAAGGACCAGCGTGATCTGGAGCACGGCGATCATTTGGGCTTGGAACGACGACGGCTTTCCAATGCCTTCTCGAGGCGTTCGAGCTCGGCGGGATCGATGTCTTCGATGCGTTCCTGCAGAAAGGTGGAAACGGCCTGGGTGGGCGAGCCCCCGAAGAAGGTGTCGACGATGCGGTCGAAGGCGCTCCTCGCGGCGCTGAGGCGCGAGACGGTAGGCGAGTAGATGTGGCGATTGCTGTCGACGATGTGACTGACGTGGCCCTTGCGCTCCAGTTCGCGGAGCACCGTGCGGACCGTGGCATTGCTCAGGTCGGGCTCGAGACCGGACTGCAGTTCGGTCGCACTGGCAGGTCCGATGCGATACAGCAGATCCAAGACCTGGCGCTCCCTCTGCGCCAGTCCGGGGATCGCCCCGGCACGCCGTCCCCTCGCCATGTCCATCCCCTCCAAGCAGTGCCTGCGGTGGCTCGGCTGATGCCCGCTGCCGGCCTCGGCATGAATGCGGAGAAAATAGCATGGCGCTTGTCACCGGTGGCGCCAGGCCTACGTTTTGACTGAGGATCGTCGCGAGAAAAGTGTGTTATTTTTTTCACACCTTTCCCAGGAGACGCGACATGTTCGACCGCAAACTCGGTTGCGCCTTGGCTGCAGCGATGGCAACAAGCAGCTCCCTGATCTCCCCGCCGACGGACGCCGGCTCATTGAGCTACTCCACGGTCAGCGCCTTCGACCAGACTTTCTTCAACAGCAACGCGCGCAATGTCGGTGGCTGCCTGACCTTGATCGAAGCCGGGGCAAGCCAACCGCAGCGGCTGCTCGTGGGCATGCCCGGCTCCCGGAATCCATCCGGGGGCATCAACGTCGGTCGCACCAACCCGGTTGAGATCCTGGCCAACGGAAACTGGGCACCCTTGCCGGCAGGTGTCCAGGGCTCGCCGACCGGCGATGTCTCCAACTCTGGCTACTACGGCTGGCGCTGCGACAGCTTCGGCACCCGTCACGTGGTCTCGCAGAACGGCTTTCTCCGGGCGCACGTCTACAACGACGGGGTGATCGAACAAAGCCTGATCCCGACCCTGACGGGAGTGCCGACCAACCAGGCGCCCAACAGTGCAGTGGCCATCCATGGCAACCTGCTGGCCCTCGGCGCACCGCATGACAACGGCAACCGCGGGCGCGTGCACCTTTGGAGCCGTGCCGGCACCACCTGGACCCTGCTCCAGGTACTCGACAGCGGGGCTGGCGCCACCGTCGGTGGCCAGTTCGGCTGGTCCCTGGATCTGTACGGCGAGCAATTGGTCGTTGGCGCTCCCGCGGAGGGCAGCCAGGGCCTCGTCCATGCCTTTCGCCGCAATGCCACGACCGGCCTGTTCGACCCGATGGGATCCCTGCTCGTCGCAGGCGGCCTCGACGGCGCCACCCCTGCACGCATCGGGCATTCGGTGGCCATCAACGAGCTGGATGGTTCCACCCTGATCGTCGGCGCACCAGAAGCGCGCCTGGCTGCACTGGCCCAGCCCACCGGCGCAGCATTGCTCTACCGCGCGGACAGCGGCACGGCTTCAGGCTGGCAGCCGGTCGCCCGGATCGAGCCACCCGACGGCACCACCTCCGCCAGGGCATTGGGGAGCACGGTCGCCCTGCGCGGACTGACGGCCCTCGCCGCGGATCCGGAGAACCTGACCCAACTGGCGTCCACTGGCGCGGTCTATGCCTACACCTTGTTCGCTGGCGCGTTCACGCCGGCCTCTGTCGTTCGCTACGTGCGCGCCACCAGCAGTGCCGACCTGTTCGGCTGGTCGTTGAGCTTTCTGGACGGTGACGGCATTGCCGTGGGGGCACCAGGCAGCTTTTCCATCAGCCCACCCAACGGCATTGTTTATCAATTCGGCCGGGACCGACTGTTGTCCGACGGTTTCGAGACACCCTGAGGCTGGACACGCGCAGAGCGCCCACATCCGCACCGATGGCTAGCTCGGCGGGTGCGTGAGCCAAAGTGACGCGGGTAGCGCCGGTGGCGCAACCCGCGCCACCCACTGCCCGCACCACGGCCCCCAGACGCGCCCGATCAGAACTCCTTGCGCACGCCGAGCGAAAACCGATAGCGATCGAAGTCGTCGCGCGAAACCAGCGTCGCGTAGTCGGCATAGGCATTCCAGCCATCGGCGAACACGCCGACGATCGAAAAGCCGATCTCGCCGCCCGAAGTGTCCGGGCGATCACCGGTCAGGGTGAAGCGGTTGCCGGAGGAATCGAGCAGGAAGCCGGCGGAAACCGATTCGGCCTCGTCCTCGAATTCGTGCTGGTACTCGGCGCGGAGCTGCGGCACCAGCACACCATTGCCGGTCGACACCGCGTAGGACAGGCGCAGTCCGGCGTGGCCGATGGTCGAGTCGCGGTCCGTGCCCGAGAAGCGCATGGCCAGGCCGCTGCCGGACAGGTCACGCTCGCTGTAGGCATCGACCTCGCTGCGCGTCCAGGTCACGCCGCCGTACAGGCCGAGGCCGACGGCGTCGAACTGGAAGTCATGCCCCGCGGACAGTCCCAGCCAGGACGTGCTGCCGTCGGCGTCACCAGCCACGTTGCTGTTGACCTGCGGAGCCTGGCGCGTCGATTCCTGGAACACGCTGCGCCGCTCGTACTCGCCGTCGGTCCAACCATAGCCACCGTTCAGATCGACATAGCCGCCCTCGCCGATCGCGAAGGAGGCGAACACACCGAGGAAGGTCTGGTCGACATCGCCGGAGCCGGCGTTGCGCTGCGGCGCGAAGTTGGTTCCCGGATTCTCGGCGCCAAAATCGTAACGGGTGCGCTCGAGACCCAGCAGGGCGCCGAGCACGATGCGCTCCGAGTAACGATAGTCGATGCCGATATCGCCACCATGGCTGTCGCCATCGAGGGCGCGCTCCTCGACGGCGGAACTGCCGCGCCCACGCTCGAAGGCACTGCCGCGGAGGTTCACCAGCAGGCCGAAAGGACCAATCTCGACGCGCTCGCTCTCGTACTGGCCATCGCCACGCGCCTGCGCAGAGTCCGCAGCTACGCGATTGTGGCCCAGGGCCTGGCTGGGATTCAGCGAGGACTCGCTGTCGCCCGAGAGGTTGCCGGCACCGTTCTGTGTCTGTGCGCAACGTGTGGCGAGCGCGCCGGTGGGATTGCTGCAGGCAGCAAAGAAGAGATCCTGAAGCGGTGCATTGGCGCCCTGGGCGGAACCGGCCACCAATGCCATGAACACCGCCGCACCCGAGCTCGACATGCGCAACATGGCCAGATCCTCCGCTCTGATCAAAGGTGACGGAAGGATACGCCTGGTGACGAAGAAATGCGCAGCCGACGAGGAGCCTGCACTTCGCAAGCCACGCCCCCCATCCGGGGGACCCTTGAGTGGTGGCAAAAAGCGTCGGGATGAATCCCGACCCACACAAGGCCGGGCGGCGCACCAATGCGCTCCCCAGCCCCGGTCCCGAGTCCCGAGTCCCGAGTCCCGAGTCCCGAGTCCCGAGTCCCGAGTCCCGGGTCCCGGGTCCCGGGTCCCGCATCAATACATCCGCAGCCCCGACAAGGCGTGCCGGTAGTACTTCTTCGGCGCCGAGTAGCCACCGACCGGGCCGTCGCTGCTGGAAAGATCCGCCACCGGCGGCATCGGACCCTTCGGCGGCCAGGCGATCTCGGGGAGCTGGCGCGACTTCAACTGCTCGTTGATCTTCGGCAGCGCCTTCGCGCTCAACGCGTCGAACTTGGCGGTGATCGCATCCAACTCGCCTTCGAGCACCACTGTGCGTTCCACCAGCGTCTGCGCCGGCTTGCCGTCGTAACCCAGGATCGCGCTGTAGAGCTGGTCGGTATGCTCGCGCAGCCGTTCTTCGCCGGTGATCGCACCGCCTTCCTTGGTCGCGACAATGTCCTTGCGCACCATCTCCGCATCGGCGACGAAGGTGCCGAGCTGGGCCTTGAGCTTGTCCTTTTCCGGCAGCTTGGCGGCGATGCCGCCCGCCATCATCTGCATGAACTGGATGCGGTCGGTCAGCGCCGTCATCCGGCCGAAAAGCGCATGCACGCGCATCGCCGCCTGGTACTGTTCGGCGCGATCGGCCACCGTGTATTCGGCGCGGCGGTCCAGGCCGACCTCGATCTTGGTCTCGTAGACCTTGTCGCCCTTGGTCAGGCGCGCCGTGTAGGTCCCCGGCAGCACACGCGGGCCCTGGGTGCCGGCGAAGGCGATCTGCGCGGCCTTGGGCACGCGCGGCGGCTTCACCCGCATCGACCAGGTGACGCGGTTGAGGCCACGGCGTTTGCTGGCCGGGATCGTGTCGACGACCTTGCCCTCGGCATCGAGAATTTCGAGCTTGAGGTCGCCGAACAGGTGGCGGGTGCGCTGGTAGTAGGAGATCACCGCGCCGCCCGGCGCGTTCTGGCCAACGAAGGTGGCATCGCCGGCGCTCCAGCCGCCGACGCCGCCGATGCGCTGCTGGGTCGGACGCGAGGGCAGGAAGGCCGCGTCGGTGGCCAGCGTGGATGCGTCGATCGCACGCAGTGGCGTGAGGTCGTCGATGATCCAGATGCCGCGCCCGTGAGTGCCGATCACGAGGTCGTGCTCACGCTCCTGGATCTGCACATCGCGCACCGCCACGGACGGGAAGTCGCCGCCCTTGAACTCGGCCCAGTTCGCGCCGCCGTCGATGCTGATCCACAGGCCGAACTCGGTGCCGAGGTAGAGCAGGTCGGCGTCCACCGGATCCTGGCGGATCACGTGGGCGTAGCCGCGGATGCCCTGCGCCGCGCCCGCAATGCGCGTCCAGCTCTGGCCGTAGTCGCGGGTCACGAAGGCGTGCGGCTGCATGTCGCCGTCGGTGTGGCGGTCGATGGTCACATAGGCGGTGGATTCGTCGTGGCGCGAGGCCTCGACCCAGGACACCCACGACGGACCCTTCGGCAAGCCCTTCAGCTTGCTCGTCAAATTGCTCCAGTTGCGGCCGCCGTCCCGGGTGAGCTGGATGTTGCCGTCGTCGGTGCCGACCCAGATCAGGTTGGGGTTGCGCGGCGATTCGGAGATCGAGTAGATCGTGGTGTTCATCTCCGCCGAGGAATTGTCGACGGTGATGCCGCCCGACAGTTCCTGCTGTTGGCGCTTCGGGTCGTTGGTGCTGAGGTCGGGCGAGATGCGCTCCCAGGTCTGGCCGCGGTCGCGGGTGCGGAACAGGTACTGCGCGCCGAGGTAGATCGTGCCCGGGTTGCTCGGGCTCTGGTGGATCGGCGCGTTCCAGTTGTAGCGCAGCTTCTCGCCCTTGCCGGCCTTGGGCTGGATCTCGCGCGCCTGCTTGGTGCGGCGATCGATGCGCGCGATGTTGCCGCCCTGGTACTCGGCGTAGACGATATTCGGATCGGAGCCGTCCGGAATCACCCAGAAGCCGTCACCACCGTAGAGGTTCTCCCAGCGCTCGTTGGTGACGCCGCCCGGATAGCTCGACTCGGCCACCCAGGAACTGTTGTCCTGCAGACCGCCGTAGACGCGGTACGGGTCCTGGTTGTCGACCGCCACGTGGTAGAACTGGCTGATCGGCAGGTTCAGCCCCTTCCACCAGCGGCCACCACCGTCCTTGCTGTACCAGATGCCACCGTCGTCACCCATGATGATGTCCTTGGGATTGGCGGGGTTGATCCAGAGATCGTGCGAGTCGGCGTGGGTGCCGCCGGCGGCATCCGAGAAGCTCTTGCCGCCATCGTCGGAGACGATCAATCGCAGGTTGGTCTTGAACAGGCGCTCGGGATTGGTCGGATCGACCACGAGCTTGGCGAAGTAGAAGGGGCGCCAGACCATCATCTGGCTCTTGTCGCGCTGCTCCCAGGTCTTGCCGCCGTCGGAGGAGCGATAGAGCGCGCTGTCGACGCCTTCGATGAAGGCATAGACGACCTGCGCATCGGAGGGGGCGAACACCACCTCGACGCGACCCCAGGGCTGCTTCGGCAGCCCGCCGGTGCCGGCCGCGAGTGGCTTGAAGCTGCGGCCACCGTCGGTGGTCTCCCACAGTCCGCTGCCACTCCGGGCCTCGGGACCGTCACCGCCCGAGCGGAAGGTCCAGGCCTTGCGGCGGAAGTCCCACAGGCCGACCAGCAGGCGTTCGGGATTCGAGGGATCGAAATCCATGCCGGAGCAACCGGTCGAGAGGTTCGAGCCCTTCAGGATGTGCTGCCAGCTCTGGCCACCGTCGCTGGTCTTGTAGACGCCGCGTTCGGCCGAATCGCTCCACAGCTTGCCCGGCACGCAGACATAGGCGGTGTTGCCGTCCTGCGGGTGGACCAGGATCTTGGTGATGCGCTCGCTCTCGGGCAGGCCCAGCCAGGTCCAGCTCTCGCCACCGTCGGTCGAGCGGTACACGCCGTTGCCGATCGACACCGAGTTGCGCGTCCAACTCTCACCGGTACCCACCCAGATATTCCTGGGGTTCGAGGGATCGAGGGTGATCGCTCCAATCGACTGCACCGGCTGCTTGTCGAAGACCGGCTTGAAGCTGGTGCCGCCATCGACCGATTTCCAGACACCGCCGCTGGCGGCGCCGACGTAGATGACGGTCTTGCCGTCCTCGACGTGAGCAGCGAGCGCGGCGATGCGGCCACTCATCGCGGCCGAGCCTATGTTGCGGGCACCCAGGCCCGAAATGGTACCGGCATCGAACACCGGCGGTTGCTGGGCCTGGACGGACATCGCCGCCAGCGCCAGCCACGGCATCATGGACAGGGTAAGCGCCTTCATTGCGGAGCTCCTCACTGGGCGGTCTGGGGGAAGGCGTAGAGGGCATCGTCGATCTCGACATTCGCCTCCACCTTCTCGAGGATGATCTTCTGCCCGCGCGGACGACCCTTGGGGCCGCTCTCCTGGGCAAAGGGGATGTACACGCCGGCGACCTTCTCGTAATTGCCGAGCTCGGTGACCATCTCGCTCTCGACACCGCGACGCTTCATCTGCGAGACCACGAGGATCTCGAGGAAATAGTCGGGATCGAGGTAACGGTACTGGATGTCGCCGTTCTTCAGGGTCACTTTCAGCTTGTGCGCCATCGTGCCGTCGACGTCCTCGGTGCCGAGGTAATCGACCTCATGGCCTTTTTCACGCCAGTCCACGAGCGGGCCGTCGATGTCGGCCTGGATCTCGAGACCCTTGACGTCCTCCGCGCTCATCCGTTCCGGATCGCGACGGCCCTGGAACGGATTGATCATCCAGCCTTCCTTGCCATCGTAGGCCTGCACCTGGGTCAGGCCCTGGATCGAGGCTTCGGCGCGCATCTTGTTGCCGCGCTCGTTGTACATCGTCATGCCGAGGTCGACACTGAAATCGCCGCCGGAAAAGTTCATGCGACCGGTCGACTTCAACGACTGGATCGCGCGGATCGCCTCGATACCGCCACGCGCCTCGATGTTGCGGGCGACCAATTCATCTACGGTGGCGGCATTCGCCGGCGGGACCAGCGCCGAAAGCGCCAGTGCGGTGAGCAGGATTCGACGCATGGGTGTGGCCTCCAGGGCCTCGGGGACGGCAGCGCGTCGGAATCTACGCCTCCTTCACGACCACTCCACGGGTCGGAAGTCACGACATCGACGAATCGGACTCGGGACTCGGGACTCGGGACTCGGGACTCGGGACTCGGGACTCGGGACTCGGGACTCGGGACTCGGGAGCGTCGCAAGCGCGGCGCTCGCCATCAACACTCGTCATCCCGGCGAAGGCCGGGATCCAGAAGGGACTTGCCGCGAGGCTGCAGAAACACTGGATTCCGGCCTTCGCCGGAATGACGAAGCAAACTTCGGTGGCGACCAGCAACCGAGTCTTTCCCCAAAGTGCCCTCATGCCCTCATGCCCTCATGCCCTCGTGCCCTTGTGCCCTCGTGCCCTCGTGCCCTCCCCGCCATAATCGCGCGATGCCCGACATCGTCCTTGCCACCCTCAATGCCCGCCATGCGCACGCCGCCCTCGGATTGCGCTACCTGCTCGCGAATCTCGGCGAACTCGAAAAGCGGGCCGTCATCGAGGAATTCGTCATCGGCCAACGCAGCGAGGCGATCGCCGAACGGCTGCTGGGGCTGGAGCCCAAGATCATCGGCCTCGGCATCTACATCTGGAATGTCGAAGAGAGCACAAAGCTGGTCGCGCTGCTGAAGGCGCTGCGGCCAGACATCCGGATCGTGCTCGGCGGACCGGAAGTCAGTCACGAGTACGACGAACAAGCGGTCTGCGCACTGGCCGACCACGTCATCACCGGCTGGGGGGACGAGAGTTTCCTTGCGCTGTGCCGGACCCTGCTCGCCGGAGAAGCGGCCGCGAAGGTGATCGCGGGCGCGCAGCCGCCGCTGGACCGCCTGGCCAGTCCCTATCGCCTTTACACCGACAAGGACCTGGCCGAGCGCCACATCTACGTCGAGGCCTCGCGCGGTTGCCCGTACAAATGCGAGTTCTGCCTGTCGGCGCTCGATCGCACGGCCTGGCCCTTCCCGCTGGCGCCCTTCCTCGCGGATCTCGAGGAAATGCACCGCCGCGGCGCACGCCATTTCAAGTTCGTCGATCGCACCTTCAACCTGCGCAAGGACGTGTCGACCGCCATCCTCGATTTCTTCCTCGAGCGGATCGAGTCGGATCCCGCGACAGCGCCGTACGCTCACTTCGAACTGATCCCCGATCACCTGCCCGAGGTGCTGAAGGAACGCATCGCGCGTTTTCCACCCGGCTTCCTGCAATTCGAGATCGGCATCCAGAGCCTCGATCCGGACACCCAGCAGCGCATCTCGCGCCGCCAGGACAACGCTGCCGCGTTCGCGAACTTGCGCTGGCTGCGCACACACTCGCATGCGCACCTGCATGTGGACCTGATCGCCGGACTGCCGGGTGAGGGCCTCGAATCCTTCGGACGCGGTTTCGACCAGCTCGTCGCGCTGCAGCCGCACGAGATCCAGGTCGGCCTGCTCAAGCGCCTGCGCGGCGCGCCGATCGCCCGGCACACCGCGGCACACCGGATGCGCTACCAGCCCTATCCGCCCTACCAGGTGCTGGCAACCGATGCACTCGATTTTCCGACTCTGCAGCGGATCGCACGCTTCGCCCGCTACTGGGACCTGATCGCCAACTCGGGCCGGTTTCCGCGCACCGTTCCCTTGCTGCTGGGCGATTCACCCTTCGCCCGCTTCATGGACTTTGCCGACTGGCTGCATCAGCGCACCGCTCAGACCCACGCCTTCGCGCACGACCGCATCGTGCACCTCTTGCATGAGTACGCCGAATCCTCTTCCGATCACATCGCGCAATGGTGTGCCGCACTCGCCGCGGATTACCGCGGGTCCGGTGGACGCAGCCACCTTCATTTCGCGCCAGAAGCTGCGATCCCGCCGCCCCGTCCGCGGCCTGCAGGCGCCACACCAAAGCGGCAGGCCCGTCACCTCGGTGCACCACGCTGAAACGAAACGACCGGCACCAGGCCGGTCGTTTCGACGCTCGACGGAGTGCGAACCTCAGGTGGCCGGCGGCGTCCAGCGATCCTTTTCGGTCGGCTTCAGCAGCCAGCGGCAAAGCGCGGGCAGGAACACCATCGCGGCAATCATGTTGACCACGAACATGAAGGTCAGCATCAGACCCATGTCCGCCTGGAACTTCAGCGCCGACCAGATCCAGGTGCCGACACCGATCGCCAGCGTCAGCGCGGTGTAGAAGATCGCGATGCCGGTCGTCTTCAGCGCCTCGAAGTAGGACTGCATCAGGCTCTTGCCCTGTCCCAGCAACTCGCGCATCCGCGAGAAGATGTAGATGGCGTAATCGACACCCATGCCGACACCGAGGGCAACGACGGTCAGCGTGTTGATCTTCAGGCCGATGCCCAGTTCGACCATCAATGCCTCGCCGAGGGCCGTCACCAGGAACAACGGCAACACCACGCACAGTGCTGCAAGCAGGCTGCGGAAGCTGATCACGCACATGATGAAGACGGCGCCGTAGAGCATGTAGAGGATCGGGCGCTCGCGCTCGCTCACCGTCTCGTTGATGGCGGCGGCAACACCCACGCTGCCGGTCGCCAGGCGCAGGTTGACCTCATCCGTGCGGAACTCACCACCCTGTTCCATGGCCGCCTGTTCGGCCTGGTCGCGCTCGACGCGGAAGTTGATGTCGTAGATGCCATTATCTTCGCGGAACTTCTTCACCGCATCGACAACGCGGGTGATGGTCTCGGCCTTGTGATCCTGGGTGAAGACGATGATCGGCATGGCCCGGCATTCCGGAGCTTCGATCAGGCCCGAATCCGTCTCCACGCCTTGCAGGCTCTGGCGCATCACGTCAGTGTTGCGCGGGACCGCCCGCCACTTCAGGCTGCCCTCGTTGTAGCCCGATGTCACCACGCGGGCGACATGGGAGAGCGTCACGACCTGCTGGACCCCCGGCACGTTCTGCATGTGCCAGGCGAAACGATCGATCGTCTCCATCGCCTGGTAGCTCTCGCTGCAGGCGAAGGGACCAACTTCGGCGATGATGTTGATGATGTCGGTCGACAGCGAGAAGCGCTCGGTGATCAGGCGTGCATCCTGGTTGTATCGAGCGTCCGGATGCAGTTCGGCCACACCCTCCTGGGCATCACCGATCATCATCTTCTGCGCATGTTTGTGCGCGAAATAGTAGGTGGTGCCGCCGATCAGCAACACGACCGCCGCGATCGCGGGGGCACCCAGGCGCGCCAGCGTGGACCAGATGTGATCGAAGGCGGTGATCTGGCGCAGGCGATAGCGGCGCTTGCGATCGATGTTGGCCAGTTTCGTGTACGAGAGCAGGACCGGCAGCATCATCATGTTGGTGAAGATGCACAGGAACACGCCGATGGTCGCGGTGACCGCCAGCTCGTAGATCATGTCGACCGGAATCAACAGGATGGTGCCGAAGCCTACGCAACTGCTCAGCAGGGCCACCATGCCCGGGATCATCAGCAGGGACAAGGCACGCGGCGCGGCCTGCTCCGGAGAAACGCCCCGGCGCTTCTCCAGCTCCTCGGGCGTTCCCTCCTCGAGACCGCCGAAAAAGATCTGGCCACGGAAGCGATTGATCATCTGCTCGCCGTGGCTGACCGATATCGCGAAGATCAGGAAGGGCGTCAGCATGTTCATCGGATCAAGTCCGAAACCCATCAGGCGCAATGCGCCCAACATCCACACCACCGAGATCAGCGCGGTGAAGACGGTCAGCGTCGCCAGCTTGAACGACGTGGAATAGACGAACAGCAGCACCCAGGTCAGGAAGACCGCGACACCAAAGAAGGCCACCACCGAGCGCGCGCCGTCGGCGATGTCGTCGACCACCTTCGAGAACCCGATGATGTGGACCGTGATGCCGTCTTTCTCGAGTTCCGTGCGAATCGCTTCGAGCCGGTCACCGATGTCCTGGTAATCGAGCTTGCCGCCTGGCGCCGCGCTCTCGGGGATCAACTCCGCCTGCACCATGGCGCCGGAAAAGTCCTTGGCCACCAGTCTCCCGACGATGCCGGCCTTGACGATATTGGTACGGATCAACTCGAAATCTTCGGCGGTGGGATCGAAGCCGGGAGCCGTCGTCGAGAAGTTCGACGGAATCACGTTGCCGCCGGCAAAACCGCCCTCGACGATTTCGACGAAGCGCGTGTTGGGCGTGAAGACCGAGCGCACCCGCGCGTTGTCGACCTCCGGGATGGCCTTGACCTTCTCGGTCGCCGCCTCCAGCGCCGTGAAGAAGTTCTTGTTGAACATGTCGCCGCTCTGGTCGACCAATGCGACGAACACGCGGTTCGCACCGCCGAACTCCGCCTCGTAGTCCACGAAGGTCTTCATGTACTCGTGGTCGAGCGGCAACTGCTTGCGGAAGCCGGCATCGATACGCAACTGGCTGGCAGCGATCGCAAAACCGATCGTGATCAACGCAAAAACCACCAAGAGGATCGGGCGGTTTCCGAAGACCAGTTTTTCGATCAGCGGATATTCGACGGGGCGCTTGCTGGATGTGGAAGCCATGGTGGTCGTCCCGTTATCAAGGTGTGAAGATGCGCACGCCGTTTTCCCCGATGACGAGGAAGTCGGCCATACCCGCGGGCAAGACGGCAGCCATCACGCCTGCCTCGTCGAAGATCTCCACCTTCGGTTCCCGCGACTGCCCGGCGTAGCGAACGATCGTTCCGCTGGCACCCACCAGGATTGCGCCATCGCTGTCGAGCGCAGCCCCACCGAGCAGCGTCGCCTCCGTTCCCGTGTTCACCTGCGACCAACTCAGTCCCAGATCGGAGGACTCGAAGACATTGCCGCGCAGGCCGAAGGCGAGCACATGCCCGTTGGACAGCGCGATCGCGCCGAACATCGACCCATCGTAGGGCAACGCCACTTCTTCCCACCTGGCGCCATCATCGATCGAACGGTAGGCCTTGCCGGCCTCGGCAACGATCAGCAAGCCACGTTCCGTGCGGACAATGGCATTGAGGTGGGGATCGGTCTCGTCCTCGCCGACATCGGTGCTGACCAGCCACGAATCGTCGTCCTCCCCGCCTGCGGCCGCTTCCGTATCACTGGCCGGAGCTGCCGGCGCATCCCGCCGAGTCGCGAGCGCACCGATCAGGCCAGCCTTCCAGTTTGCACCGCCATCGCTCGTGCTCAGCAGCTGGCCATAAGCGCCGATGGCAAAGCCCTTCTCGGAGTCGAGGAAGAGCACAT
>JANJUH010000046.1 GCA_024710675.1 Lysobacterales bacterium | reverse complement strand
GCGGACGGTCTGCTCGATCACGCGCGGGCCGGCGAAGCCGATCAGCGCCTGCGGCTCGGCGAGGTTCATGTCACCGAGCATGCCGAGGCTGGCCGAGACGCCGCCGGTGGTGGGATGGGTCAGCACCGAGACATAGGGCACACCGTGGCGACGCAGGCGCGCCAGCGCGGCGGAGGTCTTGGCCATCTGCATCAGCGAGTACAGGCCTTCCTGCATGCGCGCACCGCCGCTCGCCGAGAAACAGACGAAGGGCACACGCTCCTCGAGCGCGCGTTCGGCGCCGCGGGCGAAGCGCTCGCCGACCACCGAGCCCATCGAGCCCCCCATGAAGGAGAACTCGAAGGCGCAGGCCACCAGCGGCCGCCCTTTCAGCTCGCCGCGCGCCGAGACCAGCGCGTCCTTCTCGCCAGTATCGCGCTGGCTGGCGACGATGCGGTCCTTGTATCGCTTGGAGTCGCGGAACTTCAGATTGTCAGCCGGCCCCAGCGAGGCATCGAGCTCGGTCCACGCACCGCCGTCGAACAGTGCATCCAGGCGCTTGCGCGCGCCGATGGGCAGGTGATGGCTGCACTTCGGGCAGACCCTCAGGTTGCGCTCGAGTTCGGGGCCGTAGAGCACGGCCGAACAGGACGGACACTTCTCCCACAGGCCCTCGGGCACGTTGCGCTTGGGGTTGCCCTGGGTACGGATGCGCGCAGGCATGAGTTTGCTGAGCCAGCTCATCGGGGGACTCGTCATGCCGCCACCCGGACAGCGTCCAGCGCAGCGCGGATCGGCGGCAGGAAGGCGGCGATGCGGGCGTCCACATCGGCAGCGTCGCTCGCACCGGCCAGGCGCTCGACCAGGGCGCTGCCGATCACGACCGCATCGGCACCGGCACCCATCGCGGCCGCGCTGGCGGCGTCCTTGATGCCGAAGCCCACGGCCAGCGGCACCGGCGACAAGGCCCGCAACGCCGACAGCGCCGTGAGGGCCGAGCCCTGTTCCAGGTGGCCGGCACCGGTGATGCCCTTGAAGGACACGTAATAGACGAATCCTGCGGCGCGCGCGGCAATGTCCTTCTGCCGTGCCGGCGGCGTGGTTGGCGCGATCAGGTGGACCTGGTGCAGGCCGAGCTTGTGCAGCGTCGGCGCATAACCCGCCGACTCCTCGATCGGGCAGTCCACCAGCAGCATGCCGTCGGCCCCGGCAGCAGCTGCCGCTTCGGCAAAACGCTCGAATCCGTGCCGCTCGATCGGATTGAGGTAGCCCATCAGCACCACAGGCGTCGTCTTGTCGCTGGCACGAAAGGTTCGCACCGAGTCAAGCACATGGACCAGGCCCACGTGCTTGGCAAGCGCGCGCTCATTGGCCTGCTGGATCACCGGGCCATCGGCCATGGGATCGGAAAAGGGCATGCCGAGCTCGATCAAATCGGCGCCATGGCGTACCAGGCCGTGCATGACCTCCACCGTCAGCGCGGGATCGGGATCACCGGCGGTGACGAAGGTGATCAGGCCCGGGCGGGCAGCGGCGCGCAGGGCGGCGAAGCGGGCGTCGATGCGGTTCACAGCGTGATGCCCTCCAGGCGCGCGATGGTGTTGACGTCCTTGTCGCCACGGCCGGACAGGTTGACGAGGACCAACTGCTCCTTCGGCAGGCTGGCGGCGAGCTTGATCGCGTGGGCGACGGCGTGCGAGCTCTCCAGCGCGGCGAGGATGCCCTCGGTGCGGGCGAGGCGATGGAAGGCAGCCAGCGCCTCGGCGTCGGTGCAGCCGACATAGTTCGCGCGGCCGCTGTCCTTGAGGTACGCATGCTCGGGGCCGACACCGGGGTAATCGAGGCCGGCGGAGACCGAATGGGTCTCGATGATCTGGCCGTCGGCATCGGCGATCAGGTAGGTGCGGTTGCGGTGCAGCACGCCGGGGGTGCCCGCCGACTACGAGGCCGCGTGGCGTCCGGTCTCGATGCCCTCGCCCGCCGCCTCGACGCCGTAGATCGCGACGCCGTCATCGTTGAGGAAGGGATGGAACAGGCCGATCGCGTTCGAGCCGCCACCGACGCAGGCGACCAGCGCATCGGGCAGTCGACCGTACTCCTCGAGCATCTGCCGGCGCGCCTCCTCGCCGGCGATCGCGTTGAAGTCGCGCACCATCTTCGGGTACGGATGCGGACCCGCGACCGTGCCGATCATGTAGAAGGTATGGTCGACGTTGGTCACCCAGTCGCGCAGCGCTTCGTTGAGCGCGTCCTTGAGGGTCTTCGAGCCGCTCTGCACCGGGACCACGGTGGCGCCAAGCAGCTTCATGCGGAACACGTTGATCGCCTGGCGCTCGACATCGACCGCGCCCATGTAGACCACGCACTCGAGGCCGAGGCGCGCGGCGATCGTCGCGCTGGCGACCCCGTGCTGGCCGGCGCCGGTCTCGGCGATGATGCGGCGCTTGCCCATGCGCTTGGCGAGCAGGCCCTGGCCCACGGTGTTGTTGATCTTGTGCGCGCCGGTGTGGTTCAGGTCTTCGCGCTTGAGCAGGATCTGCGCCCCGCCGACTTCGCGGCTCAGGCGCTCGGCGTGGTAGATCGGCGTCGGCCGGCCGACGTAGTGGCGGCGGTCGCGATCGAGTTCGGCGATGAACTCGGGATCCTTGCGATAGTGCTCGTAGGCCTCGGCCAGCTCGGCCAGCGGCGCCATCAGCGTCTCGGCGACGAAGCTGCCGCCGTAGGGCCCGAAATGACCGCGCGCATCGGGCAGCGCGGCGTAATCGATGGGTTCGGCCTCAGGCCTGGTCTCGGCTTCCACGTTCCACCTCTCTGACGAATGCTTCCATGCGCGCCGGGTCCTTGATGCCCGGCGCTGACTCGATGCCGCTCGACACATCGACGGCCCAGGGTCGCACCGCGCGGACCGCGTCCGCGACGTTGTGCGGGCCGAGGCCGCCGGCGAGCACGATCCGGCGGGCGATGGCCGGCGGGATCAGCGACCAGTCGAAGACCTCGCCGCGCCCGCCGCGCTCACCGGCGCGATGGGCGTCGAGCAACACCCCACGAGCTGCAGCATAGCGGCTCATCTGGAAATCGAGGTCAACGGGTCCGCCCATCGCCAGCGCCTTGATCCAGGGCCGGCCGTGGCGGACACAGGCTTCCGGCGTCTCCGAGCCGTGGAACTGGATCAGGTCGAGCGGGACCTCGGCGAGCACGGCGTCGATGGCGGCCGGATCCGCGTCGAGGAACAGGCCGACCGTTGCGACGAAGGGCGGCACCGCAGCAACCAATCGCGCCGCCCGACGTGCGTCGACCGCGCGCGGCGTGCCCGGAACGAAGACCATGCCGATGGCGTCGACGCCGAGCTCGACGGCCAGGCGCACGTCCTCGACCCGGGTCATGCCGCAGAACTTGATGCGGGTACGGGTCATCGGGGGTGCCTCACGGGACGGTAGTCAGCGCGCGTGGCGGCGCGCCTGGCTTGACCGGTCGGTACCCGGGGGTCGGCGCCCGGGGCTCCGGCAGCATGTGGGAGCGCGCTTGACGCGCGATCACGCCGTCGGATGCTGGTCGCAAGGGCTGGAAAGCGGCTCACAGGCAGTGCTCCGCGGGCAGTCCCCAACTGGCCGGGTAACGCGGTCCTTCGAAGACCAGGCCCGTCGGCGGCGCCGTCGGCCCGGCGAGGCGGCGATCGCGTGCGGCGAGCACTTCGGCGACCCACTCCGGCGGCTGCTCGCCGCGACCAACCACGAGCAGGCTGCCGACCAGGTTGCGCACCATGTGGTGCAGGAAGGCATTGGCCTCGAAGACGATGTCGAGGCGGTCGCCAAGGACCTCGAAATCGACACTGTGCATGCGCCGCATCGGCGTGCGCGACTGGCAGGCGATGGTGCGGAAACTGGTGTAATCGTGCTCGCCGATCAGGGCCGGGGCAGCACGCCGCATCGCATCCACATCGATGCGCTCGCGGATCCATGTCGCCAGCCGCGCCTCCAGCGCCGGGCGGGTCGCGCGGCGCAGGATGCGGTAGCGGTAGCGCCGGCGCTGCGCGGAAAAACGGGAATGAAAGTCCGGTTCCACGAGGCGTGCCCAGCGCAACGCCATCGTCGATGGCAGGTGGCAATTGGTACCGAGCACCCAGCCGCGCTCGGTGCGCACGGCATTCGTATCGAAGTGCACGACCTGTCCGCTGGCATGGACGCCGGTGTCGGTGCGGCCGGAGGCCATCACGGTGACCCGCTCGTTGGCCACACGCGCGAGCGCGGCCTCCAGCGTGGATTGCAGGGTCGGTTCCTGGTGCTGGGTCTGCCAGCCGTAGTAATCGGTGCCGTCGTATTCGACACCGAGGGCGTAGCGGGGCATGGGCCGTCGGATCGCTGGAAAAGCGAAGGGCCGGCGAACCGGCCCTTCGAGGTCTGGGAGACGAGGATTCTATCAGCGCAGGTCGGTCAGCAGCTTGCGCGCCTCGACCTTCTGCTCCTCGTTGCCTTCGGCAATGACCTCTTCCAGCATGCTGCGTGCACCATCCGGATCGCCCATGTCCATGTAGGCGCGGGCCAGGTCGAGCTTGGTGGCCACCGCATCCTCACCCATCAGGCCGAGATCGCCCAGGCCGAGGTCGTCGTCCAGTCCCGCAGCCTCGTCATCGACCACTGCCGCGGCCTCCACCGCCGGTGACTCGAGCGCAGCCGGCTTGACCTCCGGCACATCGATCTCGCTGATGTCGATCTCCGGCAGGTCGATCTTGAAACCTTCCTCCGCGACCGGCGCCGCCACGGGCATCTCCGGCGCGGGCGGCTCGGCTGCGACGACCGGCTCGGGCGGGGAAAGCTCCTCGAAGTCGAAACTGAAGCCTGTGTCCTCGCTCGCAGCCGGCGCTGGGGTCGGCTGCGGCTCGGGAACCGGGGCCTTGACCGGCTCGATGGCCTGGGTGGGCTGTTCGAGGTCGAAGTCGAAATCGAAGTCCTGGGTGGCCGGCTCGGGCTCGACCACCGGCGCAGGGGCCGGCGCTTCGCCAGCCGCAGGCGGGGCGGCCGGCTCCTCGAAACTGGACAGGTCGAAATCGCGGCTCTCGTCCTCGACTGCCGGCGCCGGCTCGTCGAAGCCGATGTCCGATGGGAAGTCGGCGGCCGCCGGAGCGGCGAACAATGCGCTGCCCGGGACCAGGGTTGCTGCGAGCCTGGCGGCCTCACGCCACTCCGGCTGCTCTTCGCTGGCGATGTGTGCGCGCAGTCCGCGCGCCGCTTCCTCGAACTTCGCCCCGTCTCGGCGCTCGTGGTAATAGCGCATCAGGTCGAGATGCGCTTCGAGGTCGCCCGACTCCATCGCCACGCGATCCTGCAGCGCTTCCTCGATGCCGTCGATCTCGGTTTCGGCCGTAACCGGCTGTTCGCGCGGGAACATCTCCGGGTAGGACTCGTCGGACGCTTCGGTCGCACCCGCACCTTCGTCCTTGCGGCGACGACGGGTCCAGAGGAAACCGAGTGCGGCGAGGATCGCGGCCGCCAGTCCACCGAGCACGAAGGGATTCTGCATCAGGCCACCCGAAGGCGCGGGTTCGATCGGAGCCGGCTCGGCCGGCTTGGGCTCGTCGACAGGCTGGATCGCGGCCGCCGTGTCGGCCGGGGCAGGCTCGACCGGAGCAGGCTCGGTAGCCGCCGGTTCCGTGGTCGAGGGCTCGCCGGCTGCGGGTTCGGGCGTCGCCGGCTCGTCAGCCGCCGGCGCATCGGCGACCGGCTCGTCGGCGACCGGTTCGGTCGGCGCGGGTTCGGCTGCCGCCGTGTCGACCGGCGCCGGCTCTGCGGGCGTGGGCTGCGCCGGGGCCGGCTCTGCCGCCGCGGTCGCGGCCGCGGACGCCGCCGCAGCCTCGAGTTCGCGGATGCGCGCCTCGAGGGTCGCGGCGCGATCCTGCAATGCCTTGAGTTCGTCGTTGCGCAGCGACAGCACCTTGTCCTGGTCGCCCTTGATCTTCTCCAGATCCCTGACGCGCGAACGCAGTTCGCTGACTTCCTGCCGCGAGCTGGCGAGGTCTTCCTGCGAGCGCGCGAGATCGCCGCGCAAATTGCGGATTTCCTGGGCGCTGCGCTCGGTGGCACCACTGCCGGGGCGATCGGCGGCGCCCTGGTCTTCTTCGCCGGCGCGCGGCGGCAGCAACTCGAGGCGCGAGCCCGCAGGCGTCGACGGCTGGCCCGGCTCGCGCAGTGCTTCGCTGGCGCCGGCGTCGGCCAGGCGCGTCGGCCGGTCGGCCTGCGTGCTCTGGTAACCGCGCCAGATCTCGTTTTGGCTACGCACCGCTTCGCTCGCCTCTGCGACGCTGATCGCGTCGACGTCGTTGGCGCCCGGGATGCGCAGGATCGCGCCACGCTTCAGCGCATTGATGTTCTGCTGGTAGAAGGCATCCGGGTTCATGCGCAGGATCGCGATCATGAACCGGTTGTTGTCGGTGACACCGGCCGGACGCGTCGCCTGCATGATCTCCCACAGCGTCTCGCCCTGGCCGACCGGGCCATACTCCGCAGCGGCAGGCGCAGGCGCCGCTGGCGGCGGTGTCGCCGGCGCAGGAGCCGGCGCAGGCGTCGGAGCCGGCGCAGGCGTCGGAGCGGGGGTGGGCGTCGGCGCAGGCGCGG
>JANJUH010000041.1 GCA_024710675.1 Lysobacterales bacterium | reverse complement strand
GGGGTACTTCCATCGGAGTCCTGCTGGTCTTGGGCTCGGCCGTCGTCGTCGCAAGCGGAACACTCGGCCTTGAAGTTCCGGAGGCGCTGGTTCCCTTGGCCTTCGGGGCATACGGCACGCCAATCCTCGTTCCTCTGATCCACATGTGGCTGGTTCGAGAGCAGTTTTGACCAGCATCCCGGACACCCGGCCTTTGCGAGCAGCCGCAAGGCGCTGCCAGAGGCGTCATCCCGGCGTAGGCCGGGATTCAGGCGGAACCGGGACACCCAGCTGCGGAACCGGGACACCCAGCAGCGGTAGGAAAACTCTGACGGAAGAATCAGTACACCACTGACGCGACAGCGTTGCCCGTTCGGCCATCCTGCCCCCATGACCTGCGCCCGCAAGCACTTCGCCCCACGCGGCCTGCCTGGCCGCTACCACTGCGTCGCTCGCTGCGTGCGACGCGCGTGGCTGTGTGGGGACGATCCTTACTCGGGCGAGAACTACGACCACCGCCGCCAGTGGGTCGAAGACCGCATCGGCTTCCTCGCCGATCTCTTCGCCGTCTCGATCATGAGCTACGCGGTGATGAGCAACCACCTCCACGTGGTGCTCGAACTGCGGCCCGATGCCGCCGACAAGTGGACCGCCGAGGACGTCGCCGATCGCTGGATCCAGCTCTTCCCTTCCGCCCGCGAAGGTCGCGACCAACAACGACGCGAGATTTTGCTGTCCGATCCCGAAGCCCTGGCCGAGCGCCGCCTGCGTCTGATGGACCTATCGTGGTTCATGCGCTGCCTGGACGAGCACATCGCCCGACTGGCCAACGCCGAGGACGATGTCACGGGGCGCTTCTGGGAGGGGCGCTTCAAGTGCCAGGTGCTCGAAAGCGAGCAGGCTCTGGCGGCGGCGATGGTCTACGTTGACCTCAATCCAGTCCGGGCCGGCATTGCCGATGGCGTGCTCGACTCGCGACATACCAGCGTCAAGCGACGCGCCGAGGACATCAAGGCCGGCCGCATCGATCCGAACGAGACGCTCGAGCCCATCGCCGGGATCGGCCAGAGCGTGCTAGCGCTCACCAATGCGCAATACATCGAGCTGGTCGACTGGTCCGGCCGGCAGATGTATCCCGGCAAACGGGGCAAGATCGAGGCCAGTGAGCCGAGGGCCCTCTCCAAGCTGGGCATCGAGGGCCAACGCTGGGAGCACGACGTCAAAGGTGTGGGCAACGGCTACTGGCGCGTGGTCGGAACCGCGCAAGAACTGATCGACAAGGCCATTGCCCTCGGCCAGCAGAGGCTCAAGGGCATTGGCTACGCCAGGAGCCCGGTCGCGAAAGCAGACTGAGCGATCGTCCAAGCCAACTCAGGCGCCGCGGGCGCCTGGGCGTGTTGCTTTCGGTCCGGGAAGAGCCTGGACACTGCCCGACCGCGTGGACGTCTAGATGCCTGGACTGAGGCGCGCCAGAAACCAGGGCTGTCCCCGTACAACAACGTGGCTGTCCCGGTCTGTTGTGCGACGTGGCTGTCCCGGTCTGTTGTCGTGTATCGCCCTGAGTTGATCGGCTTGCGCCGTCTCGATGCGTTTCACGCAGGCCGCCAGCTCTTTCGGCATCGCTGGATTGCCGGCACAGTGATGTCCACCGCGTCGGGCTAGGAGCAGACGGTGGCTGCACTCGGCGCGATATGCCGACCTCCCGACCCTGACCCTGACCCTCACAGACTTCATTCCCCATGCGCATAGAAATCGACAACCTCACCCACCCCGAAGTCCACGCCCTACTCGCCGAGCACCTTCAGAACATGCACGAGCTGTCTCCGCCGGAGAGCGTGCATGCGCTGAATCTCGATGGCTTGAAGGCGCCGGATGTGACCTTCTGGACGGTGTGGGACGAGTCGGGGCTGGTGGGGTGCGGGGCGCTGAAGGAACTGGATGGGACGCATGGCGAGGTCAAGTCCATGCGCACGCCGGCGGGCAAGCGGAGGCAGGGGGCGGGGCGGTTGATTCTGGGGCACATCATCGCCGTGGCTCGTAGCCGCGGCTATACGCGGCTGAGCCTGGAGACGGGGGCGATGGAGGCGTTCCAGCCGGCGCATCGGCTGTATGAGAGCCACGGCTTTCGCTATTGCGGGCCCTTCGGTGCCTATCCGGACGATCCGAACAGCGTCTTCATGACCCTCGAACTGGATGTGCGCGGCGAGGGGCCTGACCCGCAGAAGATGGGGAAGCTCTGAGCCTGTCGCAAGGGCGTCATTGCGGGCGCGGCGAAGCAGTCCAAGTCATGGATTCGAATGCTCGGTCTGGATCGCCACGTCGCTCCGCTCCTCGCGATGACGGCTTGTTGGACCCTAGCGCACGTCCCGCCCGCGCTGGATGACGTGGACGATCCGGCGGGTGTTGCGGATGTCTGCGGCCGGATCGGCGGCGAGGATCAGCAGGTCGGCGGTCTTGCCGGCTTCGATGGTGCCGGTGCTCGCCTCGATGCCGATTGCGCGTGCGCCGCCCCGGGTGCCGGCCTTGATGTATTCCAGCGGCGTGAGGACGGCGAGTGACACCAGGACGACGAGTTCCTCGCGCCACCTGCCTCGGGTAGCTCCTGCGCAGCATCTCCGCCGTCAAGCGCCGCCACTGACGGGGCGGTAACCCCGGTGTGCGGCGCTGGCCACGTTGCGCACCGGGGCGCCCGCTCTTGATCCCGTGCTTTCGCCCGACTTTGTCCCGGCTATGCTGCCTCCATGGACCAGCCGGCATCCGATGCCATTCCGGGCTACCGCATCCTGCGACCGCTGGGCCGCGGGGGCATGGCTGCCGTTTACCTGGCCATCCAGGAGTCGCTGGGCCGGGAGGTGGCGCTCAAGCTGCTTTCGCCCTCCCTCGCTTCCGACGAATCGGCCGCGGCCCGCTTCCTGCGCGAAGGACAGATCTCCGCACGCCTGAGCCACCGCCATATCGTCGGCGTCCACGATGTCGGCGTGCATGCGGGCCAGCCCTACCTGTCCATGGAGTACATGGCAGGCGGGACGCTGGATGCGAGCACGGCGTTGCCGCCGCGGCGGGCCTTGGCGATTGTCCGCGAGATCGCCCTCGCGCTCGACTTCGCCCACCGCGCTGGCGTCGTGCACCGGGATGTGAAGCCCGGGAACATCCTGATCCGCGCCGATGGCTCGCATGCGCTGTCGGACTTCGGCATTGCCCGGGCGGCGGACCAGGCCGGCGGGCTCACGGCCGAGAACGCGACGATCGGCACGCCGCACTACATGAGCCCCGAGCAACTGCAGGCCAAGGCGATCGATGGCCGGTCGGACCTGTACAGCCTGGGCGTGGTGCTTTTCCAGCTACTCACCGGCCGGCTGCCCTTCGAGGGGAGCGACGGCTGGAGCATCGGCATGCAGCACTTGCAGGCCCCGGTCCCCGCCCTGCCCGACGAGCTGGCGCGCTGGCAGGGTCTGGTCAATGTGCTGATGGCCAAGGACCCGGCCGAGCGGCCGCAGACCGGCGCCGCCGTGGCGGCCCGGATCGAGGCCAGCCTGATGGCCGATTCCGCCGGCGCCGTGACGACCGAAATCAAGGCCGCCGCGCCCGCCGGCACGCCGGTCCAAAAGCCTCGTCTCCGTCGCTGGGTCCTCGCGTTCGCAGCCCTCCTGCTGGTCGCCCTGCTCGCGACAGCAGCGGCGTGGTGGCTGCCGAGGCCGGTCCCGCCGCAGTCGCTGGCCGTCAGTGCTGGCGAGTGGGTGCTCGTCGCCGACGTCGCCGTCCACGGGGGTCCGGCCGACCTCGTGGCCTCGCTGGACCAGGCCTTCCGCCAGGGGCTCGCGCAGTCGCGCCACGTCAACGTGATCAGCGGCGCGCAGGTACGCGAGGCGCTGGCCGGGATGGGACTCGACCCGGCGAGCACCCCCATCGACCGCGATCTCGCCATCCGGCTGGCCGGGAAGCTGCGGGCGGGGCTGGTGCTCCTACCGGAAGCACGGAGCACCGGACCGGACCTGCGCCTGGGCGTCACGGCCTTCGATCCCGAACTCGAGGGCGTCCAGCCCGTCGCCCTGAGCGAGCCGGCGACCGCCGACGCCCTGCTGCCGGCCCTCGACCGCTTGCTGTCGCGGCTGCGGCGCGAGCTGGGCGAGTCGGAGCTGGAGATCGGCGAGGACAGCATCCCGCTGGCGCAGGTCACCACTTCCGACCTCGAGGCACTGCGCCTGTATTCGCTGGGCCGAAGGCTCTACGAGCAGCTCAAGTACGACGATGCCCGGCGAATGTACGAGCGCGCTCTGGCGATCGATCCCGACTTCGCGATGGCCCACATTGGCCTCGCCACCATCGCCTCCAACCTCGCCCGGGACAGCGAGGCACTGCAGCACTCGCGCGAGGCCGCGGCCCGCAAGGACCGGCTGTCACGTCGCGAGGCGCTCTACATCGACGCGCAACTGGCGAGCAGCGAGGATCCCGAACGCGGCATCGAACTGTGGCGCGACTACGCGGCGATCTATCCGGACAGCGGGACCGGCCAGAACAACGCCGGCGTGAGCCTGTGGACCGATTTCAACCGCTGTGCCGAAGCGCTGCCGCTGTTGCACGAGGCCTTCGCCTCGCGCGGGCCGCTCTCGCACCTGTCCGGGCACTTCAAGGCGCACTGCCAGTTGTGGATGGGCGACGGGGCCGGCGCCGCCGCCACCTTCGAGGCTGCGATTGCCAAGGGCGGCCTGCCGCTGACCTTCGGCATCGTCGACGCCTACGCCTTCCTGGAACGCCCTGCCGATGCCGAGCGCGTGCTGGCCCTCGACAGCGCGACGATGCCCCCACTCTACGCCCTCGAACGCGCCCAGCGCCGCATCACCTGGCTGGCCTGGCAAGGTCGCCTGCGCGAAGCACTCGCCGCCGCCGAAGCAGCCCGTGAGTCCGCGCTCGCCGCCAACCTCGGCGCCCAGGTCACGCGCAGCCGGATCCACCGCATGGCGCTGGAGTTGCACCTGGGGCGCACCTCCTCCGACCTTGGGCGCCTACTCGCGGAAGTCCAGCAGGTGCCGGCAACCCAGCCTCCCCGGGCCGCTGATCCCCGCCTGACGCTCGCCGCGCTCGCGCTGATCGCGCAACGTCAAGGGCAGCAGGCACTCGCCGGCGAGGCACTCGCCGCGCTGGCAGCCAATCCCCCGGGGCGCCTCAACCTGCCCGTCGAGGCTTTGCAGGCAGCGACCGCCTACTGGCGCTGGCAACCCGGCGCGGCCCAGCTCTCCCCCGACCAGCGGCTCGAGAGCTTCGTGCAAGTCCGGGTCGCCCGTGCCGCCATGCTGGAGCGGACGGGCGACCTGCCCGCGGCAGCCCGTGAATGGCAGGCCATCGACGACTTCCGCGGACGCGCCTTCGCCGAGTACAACGACTACTTCACCCTGCAGGTCCTCAACGTCCTCGACGCCAACCTGGCCTTGGCTGCACGGGTGCGGCTCGCTGCCGATCCGGCAGAGCGTAATGCCATGCGGAGACGCCTGGCGGAGCGGCTGGCGCAGGGGGACCCGGGGTATCGAGAATGGTTGGGGTACACAGACGATCCGAGCAGCGACTTCATGAGTCTGGAGCTGGATCGGCGCGACGAAGGGTCTGGCCCACATCGCATGGGGAACCGCTGAACAAGTCGCAAGGGCGTCCTTGCGAGAGAAGCGAAGCAATCCAAGCCATTGATTCGAAAGTCAGACTAGATCGCCACGTCGCTCCGCTCCTCGCGATGACGACTTGTCCAGACACTAGCGCACGACCCGCCCGCGCTGGATGACGTGCACGAGCTTGCGGGTGTTGCGGATGTCTGCGGTCGGGTCGGCGGCGAGGAGCAGCAGGTCGGCGGTCTTGCCGGCTTCGATGGTGCCGGTGCTCGCCTCGATGCCGATCGCGCGTGCGCCGCCCCAGGTGCCGGCCTTGATGGCTTCCAGCGGCGTGAGGCCGGCGAGCGACACCAGGACGGCGAGTTCCTCGTGCACGTTGGGGAGTTCGCCGGCCAGCGCCTGGCCCAGGTCGTCGCTGCCGGCGGCGATGGTCACGCCGGCGGCGTGGGCGCGGCGGGTGAATTCGGCGGCCCAGGCCAGCCGGGGCGGCACGCTGCCGGGCGCGCTGTCGTCCTGGAACACGAGCAAGGTGGGGTCGAGCACGGTGCCGTGGCGCTGCATCGCTGCGATCACGCGGTCCATGTCGCGGCCTGTGGCCGGAATGCGTGCGAAATCGCCCTTGCCGCGCAGCGTGAAGTCGTTGCTGGCCGGCGCGCCTTCCCAGACCACGTAGGGGGCGTGCGAAACGGCGTCGACGCCGGCTTCCAGGATCTCCACCGGTTTGGCCGGGAAGATGGCCGAGTGCGCCCAGACGACGAGGCCCTGCCGGTGCGCCTCGGCCGTGGCGGCGCGCACAAGTTCGGCGTCGAGCGCGGCGTAGAGCTTGAGGCCGGTGGCGCCGGTGCCCTTGGCCATCGCCACCGCGCGAACGAGGTCGGTCTCGGGGGTCAGCGGGATCATGTACGGCGAGGTGCCTTGCTCGTATCCCGCAGTGGCCGCTGCGAGGCGCGGGTCGGCCATGAAGGCGGGGCCGGCCATCAGCGCCGAGTAGTACAGCGCCGGTCCCGCCAGCTCGCCGGAGATCAGCGCCTGTTTCAGGCCCGCCAGCTCGCGCGCATCGCCGGCCATGTCGCGCAGTGAGGTCACGCCGCCCTGCAGCGCCCAGGCCAGCTGCCCCTTCGCCTTCTCGCGCGTTGAGCCGGAGATGTGGACGTGCGCGTCGACCAGGCCCGGCATCAGGAAGCGCCCGGCACCTTCGATCACGCGTCCCTCGAAGCCCTCGGCCGACGCAGTGGCGCGGATGGCCGAGATCTTCCCGTCATCGAGCAGCACATCGCGTCCCGGCAGCGGCGCCGCGCCGGTGCCGTCGATCACGGTGACGTCGTGGATCAGCAGGCGCTCGGGCGCGTCGGCGGCGTGGCTGGCTGACTGGAGGACGCCGGCGAGCGCGATGGCCAGGAAGCCGGTGGCGAAGAGGGATCGCATGGGTGGCCAGTGGGGGGCGGAGGAGAGAACGATGCAGCGCGTGCGACTGCCGGCTGTTGCCCCGGAACCTACGCTCGACGTCATGTAGCTCCCCCTCTCCCCAACCCCTCTCCCACGAGGGGAGAGGGGCTCAAAGCGCTTGCGCAAGGCTGAGAAGATCGGTTCCAAGTGTCTGACCACTCTACGGTTTCCGGGAGGGATCGCGCGACGATACACCGGCGCGTCAGTGGTCACACTGGAACCCGCGGGCCCATCGAACGCAGACTCGAATTCACGATGTTGTAGGCTCCGATCTTCCACCGGGCCCAGGGCGACGACCGGATGTGCATTGAATTGCCGATGGCCATCCCCTGCGACGCCGGCGTCGCCTGTCACCGTCCCCCAATTGCCCCGGTGCACGCCTGATGAACACGGGCCGCCAGTACCGCCGCGACATGGGGGCTTTTGGTGTCGGCTTCCTGGTGATCAACGGATTGATCGGCGCGGGGATCTTCGGGCTTCCCGAAATCCTGCACCGGGCCGTGGGTCACTTTGCGCCGTGGTTGATGCTGATCGGCGGCGTGACCGTGATGAGCATCGTGGTGTGCTTCTCCGAGCTGACCAGACTGACCGACCGCTCGGGCGGTCCGCAGCGCTTCGTGGGTGATGCCTGGGGTGCCTATCCGGGCTTCATGATCGGCTGGACCTTCTTCGCAGCGCGCGTGTTGGCCATCGGCGCCAATATCCTCGTGCTCTTCGCTTACGCGGCCGCCTTGTGGCCGGCGCTGGAGCAGGGGATGGTCAAGTCGATTGCCATCGTCACGCTGCTCGAGGCGCTGGCCTTCATCAACATCATCGGTGTGAAGCGGGCCGTGGCCGTGCTCGGCGCGATGACCGTGCTCAAGCTGCTTCCCCTGGTCACCCTGGCCGTGATGCGCATGGCCCATGACGCACCCTCCGGCAGCGTGACGCTCCCGCC
>JANJUH010000504.1 GCA_024710675.1 Lysobacterales bacterium | reverse complement strand
ACAGCCTGCGCATCAACCAGTACCACTACCAGCTCTGGAACGATCCGCCGCCGGTGCTCGCCCAGCGCCACTTCATCGCGGCCCTGGGCGCCGCGGGCGTGGCGCCGCAGGTCAGCGACCGGCTGTCGCCGCGGGTCGAGGCCTATCGCTTGCGCGCCACGCTGTTCCGTTTCGAGCGCGTCTTCGTCGAGCGCCAGCCGGTGGAGGTGGTCGTCGGCCTGCGCCTGCGCCTCGATCGCGATGGCGCCGACCTGCCGGTGCTCGAGTTGGCCGAGGAAGTGCGGGTTCCGGTCGCCGGTCGCCGCGTCGAGGACGCCGCGATTGCCTTGTCGGCGGGGCTGGACCGGATCGCCGCCGACCTCGTGCGGCGGCTCGAGGCGCGCGCCGGCGGACAGTGAGCCGTGATGGCGCAGCCCCGTGACTGGAGCGAAAGCCAGCTCAGGGCGCTGGCGGCGATGGGGGTGCCCGTGTTGCGGCCACGCCGGTCGGGGGCGCCCGCCGCGCCGGCCGGAACCGGGCCCGAGGGCTGGTCTGCGGCGGACCTGAACGGCAAGCTGGCGGCGGCGCTGGCGCGAGCGCTGGGGGTCGCCGACAACGCCCTGTGGTCTGCGCTGGCCGAGGCTGCCATTCCCGTTCCCGCGGCGGCGGAGTTGCGAGCCTCGGCGGAGGCCAAGCGCCGGCTCTGGCGGCAGTTGCGGACCTGGCTCGCGCGCAGGGCACGGTGAGCGCGGCGCTGCGACCGGCCTCGCCGCGCATGCGGCCGATGCGCCACGAGGACTTGCCGGCGGTGCTCGCCATCGAAGTGCGCGCCTATGACTTTCCCTGGACCGAGGGCATCTTCCGCGACTGTTTCAAGGCCGGCTATGCCTTGTGGGTGCTGGCCGGCGACGAAGCGGGTGTGGTCGGCTACGGGGTCTTGTCGGTGGCCGCCGGCGAGGCCCATATCCTCAATCTCTGCGTGGCGCCCGAGCAACAGGGGGAAGGCCATGGCCGGCGCATCCTCAACCGGCTGATCGACCTCGCGCGCTGGCATCGCGCCGAGCGGGTCTTCCTCGAGGTGCGACCGTCCAACGCCACCGCGATCGCCCTTTACCACCGTGCCGGCTTCTGCGAAATCGGCCAGCGGCCGAACTACTACCCGGCGAAGGGTGGGCGCGAGGACGCCGTGGTGATGGCGCGCGAATTGGCGCTGGAGGGATTGTTCGGGGAAGGCTGAATCGAGGTCATCCCGGCGTCACGCCGTGCGGCCATCGCGCCAAGGCTTCTTCTGTGGCCGGCCCCGAATGCGCAAGCGGCGCTCTGGGCGTGAAAGCCATCGTAGGAGCGCCCTCTGGGCGCGATCGGTCCGTGTGATGAGGGCTCCGTGCAAGGCGGGCGCACCCGCCCGAGCCTTTCGTGTCCGCAGGGCTCCTGCCGAAGGCATGGCAGCGGCGGCCCCTGCAGGAACGCGATCTGCGCGCGAAACGCCACTTCGGCAAGCCCCATCGCGCCCAGAGGGCGCTCCTACGTCGGCCATGTGAGGATTGGCCGAGTCGCGACCCTCAACGCACCGGCGGCGCGCTCAGCAGTTCGTAAGGAACATCGGCGCGCTGGAAGCGCCCGCCCTGCGGCCCGCCGTAGCTCACGTCGAAGCCGAAACGATTGGCGCCTGCACTACCCTGGGTGGCCTGCGTGAGATTCACGCGCATCGTGCCGATCGGCGTGTCGCTGGTCGAGGGCGCGCAGCTGCGGCAGTAGCCGCGACGCTCGAACACTGTCAGTTCCTGCCCGGGCTGGTAACTCTCGCTGGCCACGAAAGCCCAGCGGCCGGCGCCCGTGGCGTCCGGGTAGTACAGCGTCGAGAACAGGAAGCGCGCGTCGCCCGGGCGTGCCGCCGTGGCCACGCTGGAACCCCAGCCGGCGTCGCTGGTGCCGGCGTACCAGGTGCCGGTCAGGTCGCTGGCCGGCCGCTGGTCGCGGATCACCAGTTCTTCCATGCACCAGCTACCGCTTTCGCCAGCGAGCGTGTAGCGGAACATCGCGAGCTGCCCGGCACCCGTGCGATCGGTACCGTCCTGGCAGGCCGGCGAGTTGCCCGGCTGGTTGAAATCGAGGCGCACCTGGCCGCTCTCGGCGGGCACCGCCAGCTGCGGATTGGCACCGCCGACGTAGCGATAGCGCACCAGGCTGTTGCCGGCCGGATCGAGCGCAGCGGCGAAGACGCCGTCGACCAGCGGGCCGACCGCGATGTACCACTCGGGGCGGCCATCGGCATCGTAGGTGTAGAAGATCAGCGACCAGATGTCGAGGCCGGAGGGATCACGGAAAACGCGTTGGAAATCGACGCCGTGGCCGTTGCGATCACGGTCGAACCAGAGACCCGCGTATGGCGCCGGTGCCTCGAAGGCCGGTGCCGGCGCCGGATCCCAGCCCAAGGCATGCAGCATCGGCACCGCCATGCCGAGCTGGCGGGCGCCCTCGCCCAGCGAGAGGTTGGGCGTCATCAACTGGCCCACGTAAAACTCGGCGAGGTGCGAGAGCGTCGATCCCGGGTTGATCGGGTTCGGGGCGAACAGCAGCACGCCCGGGAAGCCGATGTTGAAGAACTGCGGGTGCGACTGCACGCGCGGATCCATCCATGACAGGCCGGTGCTCGAGGTCATGGTCGCCACCCGCTCTTCGTTGCTGAGCCGGGTGAAGGGGCGCAACTGGCCGCCGCGGTTGTCGAAGACCTGGCGGGCGTAGATATCGTCGCGGCCGAACAGCTTGGCGCCGGCCGGATTGCTGGCATTGGCCGAGATGCGGACGAAGCTCAGGAAGCCGAGGCCATGGCCGAGCTCGTGCACGCTGACGCCGACGAAATCGAGGCCAGTGAACGGTGGCGTGTCATAACCCAGGTAGTAGTTGCGCCCGCCGAGCACGCCGGACTCACCGATGCGCTTGTTGTAGGTGATCGTCATGTCCGCGGCCAGCGAGCAATCGCCACCGAGGATGCGACAGCCGCTGGTACCGCCCAGGCGTGCCGCCGGTGCCACGGAATAGGTCGCGTACTTGTCGGTCAGGAAGGGGGCGGGCGGGAAGGTGCCGCCGCCGGAGAAGACCAGGCTGCGATCCTCGATGGCAATGGCCGTCGGGCCAGCCTGGGCCAGGGTGGTCGAGCCACTGCTGTTGACCTCGAGATCGTCCCAGCAGGCACGGATCACGATCGGGGACTCGCTGTCGAGGCCGGCGGCGAGCTGGCGCACGGCCTCGAGCATCGCATTGCGGCGCTGCTGGCCGAGCGTGGTCCCGGGGTTGCCGCCGACCGGGGTCGCCGCGGTCGTGTCGTTCCATGGCGCCACATCGCAGCCGTTGCCCGGCAGGTCGAAGCGGACGTCGAACTGCACCGG
>JANJUH010000502.1 GCA_024710675.1 Lysobacterales bacterium | reverse complement strand
CCAGCAGTCCGGGCGACGATGCCCCCGCTCGCATCAGGCATGCTTTTTCGTGCCCTCGTGCCCTCGTGCCCCCTGCCCCTTCCTTGATCCCCGACAACGTCACGCGCCGCCAGCGGCGTATGCTCGGCTGCGGTGCTTCCTGGAGGGAGGTAGCATGCAATCGACCGACATCGGTCACCCGGACCACTTCCACAAGGTGGTCGATTGCCAATGGGCTTGCCCGGCGCATACGCCGGTGCCGGAGTACATCCGGCTGATCGCCGAAGGGCGATATGCCGACGCCTACATGATCAACTGGAAGTCGAATGTGTTCCCGGGCGTGCTCGGGCGCACTTGTGATCGGCCCTGCGAGCCGGCCTGCCGCCGAGGACGGGTCGAGGCGACCAGCGGACACGCGCCCGAACCGGTCGCGATCTGTCGCCTTAAGCGCGTCGCCGCCGACTACAAGGGCGATGTCAGTGCACGCATGCCCAAGCCCGCCGCACAGCGCAACGGCCGGCGTATCGCCTGCGTCGGCGCGGGGCCGGCCTCGCTGACGGTGGCGCGCGATCTCGCGCCGCTCGGCTACGAGGTCGTGGTCTTCGATGGCGAGGCAAAGGCTGGTGGCTTCATCCGCAGCCAGATCCCGCGTTTTCGCCTGCCCGAGTCGGTGATCGACGAGGAGGTGGGGTACATCCTCGGCCTGGGGGTCGAGTTCCGTTCCGGCCGGCGCATCGACTCGCTGCGCGCCCTGCTGGACGAGGGCTTCGATGCCGTCTTCGTCGGCTGCGGTGCGCCGCGCGGGCGTGACCTCGAGATCCCCGGCCGGCGCGAGGCGGCGGCGCACATCCACCTCGGCATCGACTGGCTGGCCTCGGTCTCCTTCGGTCATGTCTCCGAAGTGGCGCCACGCGTGATCGTGCTCGGCGGCGGAAACACGGCGATGGACTGCTGCCGCTCGGCGCGACGTCTCGGCGGCGCCGAGGTGACGGTGGTGGTCCGCTCCGGCTTCGAGGAGATGAAGGCCTCGCCGTGGGAGAAGGAGGACGCGCAGCACGAGGGCATCCCGATCCGCAATTACCTCGTCCCGCTGGCCTTCCTGCACGAGGACGGGCGTCTGACCGGCATGCGCTTCCAGCCGGTCAAGCCCGAGTACGACGAGAAGGGACGGCGCCAGCTCGTGCCGAGCGGCGAGCCGGATGTGGACATCCCCTGCGACGAGGTGCTGATCGCCGTCGGCCAGGAGAATGCCTTCCCGTGGATCGAGCGCGATGCGGGCATCGAGTTCGACCGCTGGGGTTTGCCGAAGCTCGACGAGCGGACGCTTCAGTCGACGCACCCCAAGGTCTTTTTCGGCGGCGATGCCGCCTTCGGACCGAAGAACATCATCTGGGCGGTGGCCCACGGTCACGAGGCGGCGGTCAGCATCGATCGCATGCTCGAAGGCCTCGACCCGCGCGAGCGCCCGATTCCGGCGCCGCTGCTCGTCTCGCAGAAGATGGGCATCCACGAGTGGAGCTACGACAACGACATCACGCTCGCCGCGCGCAACAAGGTGCCGTGGGCGCCACCCGAGCAGACGCTCAACAGCATCAGCGCCGAGGTCGAACTGGGTTTCGATCCGAAGCTGGCGTTCAAGGAAGCCCAGCGCTGCCTGAACTGCGACGTGCAGACCGTGTTCACGCTGGAGAAGTGCATCGAGTGCGATGCCTGCGTCGATATCTGCCCGCTCGATTGCATCACTTTCACCACCAACGGCGAGGAATCCGAACTGCGCCAGCGCCTCAGTGCTCCGGCGCTGAACCCCACCCAGGACCTCTACGTCGCCGATGGCCTCAAGACTGGCCGCGCGATGGTCAAGGACGAAGACCTCTGCCTGCACTGCGGCCTCTGCGCCGAACGCTGCCCGACCGGTGCCTGGGACATGCAGAAGTTCCTGCTCGAGATGGTGCACGCGGGGCCGGGGTGCCGGTCACGCCATGTGACGGCTGGGGCTTCGGTGTGAGCGCTGTTTTTTTGTCCGCAAAGGACGCGAAGGACGCAAAGGGTTCCGGGGAAGACCTGTACAGCGCTGGCGGCTGCCGGCTTTCGCCCCGGAGCCTTGGTTTGAATTGGGTGCCTGGCCCCCTCTCCCCAACCCCTCTCCCACGAGGGGAGAGGGGCTCGAAAAGCGCTCGCATGGAGAGGAACGATGGTTGCAAGTATCTGACACTAGGCAGGTTCCTCCGTAGGCGCATATGGCCGTATGCCCGAACGAATCCCCTCGGTGCAACTCAGAGGTGCGACTCGATCGATCCCTTTGCTCTTCTTCGCGTCCTTAGCGTCCTTAGCGGACCAATCAGCTTTTCCACACAGGCCCCACGATGCTGACCGCCACCAACGACTTCGTCGTCAAGTTCGCCAACGTCAACGGCTCGGGTTCGGCTTCGGCGAACGAGTTGTTCGCGAAGGCCATCCTGCGCATGGGCGTGCCGGTGGGCCCACGCAACATCTTTCCGTCGAACATCCAGGGCCTGCCGACCTGGTACGAGGTGCGGGTCAGCGAGGCCGGGTTCCTGGGCCGCCGCGGTGGCGTTGACCTGATGGTCGCGATGAACCCGCAGACCTGGGCGGCGGATGTGGCGGAGGTGGAGGCGGATGGCTACCTCCTTTACGACGCCACCAAGCCGCTGCCGGCCAGCGCCTTCCGGCCGGACATCCACGTCATCGGCATGCCGCTGTCGGGGCTGTGCGCCAAGCACTACAACGATCCGCGCCAGCGCCAGCTCCTGAAGAATGTGCTCTATCTCGGTGGGCTCTCGTACCTGCTCGGTGTGGAACCCGAGGTGATCGAGCAGTTGCTCGGGGAGCAGTACCAGGGCAAGCCGCAACTTGCCGAGCCGAACGTCCAGGCCTTCCGCCTCGGTCGTGACTGGGCGGCGGCAAACCTCGCGCCCATCGGCCTGCACGTGCAGCGCGCCGATCGCGTCGGTGATCGCATCTTCGTCGACGGCAACACGGCCGCGGGCCTGGGTTGCGTCTATGGCGGCGCGACCGTCTGCGCGTGGTACCCGATCACGCCCTCGACCTCGGTCGCCGAGGCCTTCGAGAAGTACTGCCGCAAGTTCCGCACGACGCCGGAGGGTGAGAAGAAGTACGCGATCGTGCAGGCCGAGGACGAGATCGCGTCGATCGGCATGGTCGTCGGCGCCGGCTGGAACGGCGCGCGTGCCTTCACCGCGACCAGCGGTCCTGGCGTGTCGCTGATGACCGAGTTCCTTGGGCTCGCCCATTTCGCCGAGATCCCGGCGACGATCATCAACGTGCAACGCGGCGGGCCCTCGACCGGTATGCCGACGCGCACGCAGCAGGCCGATGTGCTGTCCTGCGCCTATGCCTCGCATGGCGACACCAAGCATGTGCTGCTGTTTCCAGAGGACCCGGCCGAGGCCTTCGAGTTCTCCGCGCTCGCGCTGGATCTCGCCGACCGCCTGCAGACGCCGGTGTTCGTGATGCTCGATCTCGACATCGGCATGAACCAGCGCCTGTGCCGTCCCTTCGAGTGGCAGGAGTCGCGCCACTACGATCGCGGCAAGGTCATGAGCGTCGACGATCTCGAGGCAGGCAAGCCCTTCGGGCGCTATCGCGATGTCGATGGCGACGGCATTCCCTGGCGCACCTGGCCGGGCACACACCCGCAGCGCGGCGCTTTCTTCACCCGCGGTACCAGCAAGAACGCCGATGCCGGCTATTCCGAGCGCGGCCCCGACTACGTGCAGAACATGGAGCGCCTGCTGCGCAAGTTCGTCACTGCGCGCGCCATGGTCCCGCAGCCGGTGGTCAAGCCGGGCCCACGCCCCGGGCGCTACGGCATCCTCTACTACGGGTCGACCAGCCCGGCGATGGACGAGGCCGCGCAGATGCTCGAGGCGGTTGGATTCCCGATCGATCTGATGCGCATCCGCGCCTTTCCTTTCCCGGAGTCGGTGCGCGACTTCGTGCGCCAGCACGAACGGGTTTACCTGATCGAACAGAACCGCGACGCCCAGTTGCGCACGCTGCTGGTCAACGAGTTCGAACTCGATCCCGCCGACCTGCACCCGGTGTTGCATTACGACGGCACGCCGATCACCGCGCGCTACATCGCCGATCGCATCCGCGCGAGTTTCGCGGCGGATCACGTGGAGGAGCGGGCGGCATGAGCGCAGGTGTTCGGAGCGCGACAGGGGTTGCGGCGCCATGCGGCTTGCGTGCCAACCTGGGAGGGCACGGTGCCCTCGTGGACCGCCCATGACCTACATCGCCAAACCCAAACTGCACCACCCGAGCCTGCAGAAGAACGCGGTCGGCTTCACCCGCCGCGACTACGAAGGGCGCGTGTCGACACTGTGTGCGGGCTGCGGCCACGACTCGATCTCGGCGGCGATCATCCAAGCCTGTTGGGAACTCGACATCGAGCCGCATCGCGTCGCCAAACTGTCGGGCATCGGCTGCTCGTCGAAGACCCCCGATTACTTCCTCGGGCAGTCGCATGGGTTCAACACCGTGCACGGCCGCATGCCCTCGGTACTGACCGGGGCACAGCTGGCCAATCGCGAACTTCTCTACTTTGGCGTGTCGGGCGACGGTGACTCGGCGTCGATCGGCCTCGGTCAGTTCGCGCACCTGATGCGGCGCGGCGTCAACATGGTGTACCTGGTCGAGAACAACGGTGTCTACGGCTTGACCAAGGGCCAGTTCTCGGCGACCGCCGATGCCGGCAGCAAGGGTAAGAAGGGCGCGGTCAATACCGACAATCCGATCGACCTCGTCTCGCTGGCGCTCCTGCTCGGCGCCAGCTTCGTCGCCCGCAGCTTCTCCGGTGACAAGGCCCAGCTGGTACCTCTGATCAAGGCCGCGATGCTGCACCGGGGCGCCACCTTCATCGATGTCATCAGCCCCTGTGTGGCCTTCAACAACCACGCCGGCAGTACCCGCAGCTACGACTACGTGCGTGCCCACAACGAGGCGGTCAACCGGCTCGACGTGATCGAGGGCCGTGAGCCGATCGAGGCCGAACAACCGGCCGAGGGCGGCGTCACCGAGGTCACGCTGCACGACGGCTCGACGCTGCGATTGCGCAGCACCGGCCCGGACTACGACCCGCGTGACCGCCTGGAGGCGATGAACTTCATCGCCCATCACCAGGCCCAGGGCGAACTGGTCACCGGCCTGCTCTACATCAACCCCGAAGCCCAGACCTATCACCAGCACCTGGGCACCGTCGCGACGCCGCTGAACAAGCTGGGGACGCGAGAGCTGTGCCCAGGGCCGGCGGCGCTGGCGAAGATCAACGCGACGCTGCGCTGACCCCGCCCGCCGCGATCCACGCATTCACCCGCTGCTCCAGCATCGTCAGCGGCATGTCGCCGCCGGTGAGCAGGAGGTCATGGAAGGCGGCCGGAGCGTAGCGCTCGCCGAGCTGGCTGCGGGCACGGTCGCGCAACTCGAGGATCTTGTTCATGCCCACCTTGTAGGCCAGGGCCTGGCCGGGGTTGACGAGGTAACGCTCGATCTCGGCGACAACGTCGGTCTCCGGCATGCCGGTCTTCTCCAGCATGTAGGCGATGGCCTGCTCGCGCGTCCAGCGCTTGGCGTGCAGGCCGGTGTCGACCACCAGGCGCACGGCGCGGAACATCTCGGCCTGCAGGCGGCCGAGGTTGTCGAGCGGGTTCGCCTGGAAGCCCATCTCCCACGCCAGTCGCTCGGTGTAGAGCGCCCAGCCTTCGGAGAAGGCGGTGAAGGGCAGCACCTTGCGGAACATCGGCACGCCGGTGAGTTCCTGCTGGATCGTCGACTGGAAGTGGTGCCCCGGGATCGCCTCGTGATAGGCCAGCGTGCGCATGCCGAAGCGCGCGACCTCGGCGGTGTTGCGCAGGTTGATGTAGAAGATGCCGGGGCGCGAGCCGTCGAAGGCCGGCGGGTTGTAGTAGGCGCCGGGCGCGGTCTTCTCGCGGAACACCGGCACGCGTTCGACCTTCACCCCGGCTTTCGGGCGGACGTTGAAGGTATCGCCCAGACCGGCATCGATCTCGTCGATGATCGTCTGGAAGTCCGCGATGATCTGCGCGCGACCTTCGTCGCTGTCGGGATAAAGCTGGTCCGGGCGCTTGCTGATGAGCTGCACGCGCTCGCCGACGCTGCCCTCGCTCAGGCCCTCGGCGACCAGGATCGCGTCCATTTCGGCCTCGATCCGCGCGACCTCCGCAAGGCCCAGCTGGTGCACGGCCTCGGCATCCATGTCGGTCGTGGTGTGCTGGCGCACCGCCCACGCGTAATAGGCCTCGCCATCGGGCAGTGCCCATACGCCGTGGTTGCCGGTGGACCTCGGCAGCAGCGTTTCGTAGTGCGCGATGAAGAGGCCATAGGCCGGGTGCACATGGGCCGGGATGGCGGCCTCGACCTCGGCCAGCAGGCTCGCGCGCGTGGCCTCATCCATCGCCTCGGCCGGGATCTTGGCCAGCTTCTCGGCGAAGCTGGAATACAGGATGTTCTCGCGCGCAGGCGCAGCGACGAAGCGGCGCATTTCGTCGAGCACCTTCTCGATGACGAAGGTCGGCGGAATGATCCCCGCCTCCTCGCGTGCCTTCAGGCCTTCCATCGCCTGGCCGAACTTCTGTCCGAACTTGCCCAGGCGGGCGATGTAGTTGCGTGCCTCGCGCTCGGTCTTGACCTGGTGTTGCGTGGCCATGAAGGTCGGCAGGCCGTTCTGCAGCCCGAAGAGCTGGTTCAAGGGGTAGTTGTGGTATCGGAAGCGGTCGCCGTCCTGCTGGATCTGCAGGAAGTACTCGAGCATGTCGTACGACACCCGGGTCTCGGCATCGAGCGCGGACCTGTCGTAACGGCGCAGCGTCGTCAGGTCGTTGGCAAGCTTTTCGCGCATGCGGTCCTGGAAGGCCAGCGAGGCATCCGCCAGGTCGTCGCTGTACCAGTCCAGCCAGCCCGGCAGGATGCGCATGCTTGAGAGCATCTCCGGGTTCTCGAACAGGTATTCGGCGAACACACGGTCGAAGAAGATGCGGATGTGCAGCGGCTTGAACCACAGCGAGTGGGCGACGAAGAGGGCGACGAGCAGGGTCAGGATCAGCGCGCTGCGCAAGGTCCAGCGTAGGGCGGTTCGCATGCTCTTCTCGTCCGCGGTGGCCAGGCGCCGGACGATATCAGAGCGGCTGGCCTCTTCACGGCCAGGTCACAAATGCCGATACTGGGCGTCGTGCGTCATTCCCGGATCACGCTCCTTGACGGATGCGTGAACAGGCCCTCCGCCCGCGAGCCTGCGGGTCCCGCGTCCGCCGGGTCGGCGGAGAACATCACAAGGAGTTCGGCGATGAATGGGGCACACTGCAAATATCTCGCGGGCGCTTTCGTCCTGTTGGCCGCGCTGGCCGGGTCGCTTCCGGCGACGGCGCAGTCCAAGCGCTTCGCGCTGGCCTGCGTGAGCACGCTGACCGATCACAAGATCAACTTCGAATACCGCTGGGGTGATGAGGACTGGACGGCGGCCAGCGTTGGCCCGGGCAAGTGGCAATTGCTGATGTGGCGCTACAACCGGCCGAACGAGAATCGTTCGCCGCCACTGCAGGTGCGCTACGACGACGACATGAGCAAGCGCACGAACTACGCCATCACCGACATCGAGGCCTACGCCGCGAGTTCGGAGAACTGCGAAGACCAGGGCAAGACCTACCACTTCTACGTCGAAGACGGCGAGCTGTTCCTGTCGGACGACGAGGCTTGAGCGCGAGCGAAGTGCGTGGCGGCTGGGCGCCGGGTGTGCCGCTCCCCCGGTCGCCTGGCAGCCAGTGCATCGTGATCAATGGTTGGCGGGGATGTCCACTCCATCCACGCGGTGCCGACTGCAGCCCGCTGCCGGTTGCGCGCCAGGGGATCGCCAGTGATCGTCCCCCCGGAACGGCAAGCCCGAGTCACTGAAACCAGGACCTGATGGCGAACCCTGCGGGATGTCCGCAAAGCCTGCAGCCGCACGTGGATCCAAGGGAGAACTCCAAAATGCTGCGTCTCAGTCTTGCCGTCCGGCTGCTGCTTCCCTTCCTGGTGATGGCCATGGGTACCTTGTTGCCCGGAATCGCCGTCGCCCAGGGCGCGCCGGCTGCAAGCCAGCCCGCCCCGCGATACACCGCGCCGGAAAGCCGGTTCTCCGCGGACACGCCGACCTGGGAGGGGCGGCCCATGGCCATCCGGACCCAGAAGCCGGATGGGGCCGATGGCGTCATGGTCATCTGGGACAATGAACTCGCGGGGCAACTGGCGCGCATCGATGCGTGGAAGGCCGCGATGCCCGCCAACGCCCGGGAGCAGCGCCAAGGGATCGAAGAGGAACTGCAGCGCACCGCGAAGGACTACACCATTCCTGAGAAAGGCGTACAACTGGAGTCCGAGTTCATGCCGGACGTCCTGGGTGGGTCGGGCTATCTGTCGGCTTTCATTGCGGGCGGTTCGCACCTCACTTCAGAGTACGAGGACGGTACGGAAAAGCGTCAGGATGCCGCGCGTACGGCATTGCTGTTCTACAGGGGCGGCTACCTGCTGCGGGTGGCCTTCCTGGCGACGATGTGGAAAGGCGAAGTCCCGAATGTGGAACAGTTGCATTTCCTGCGCGCGAAGACGATGGAGTGGGCCGATTCCATCGTCGTCGGGGCCTTGCCGGAGTTCTCCGGTCAATCCCAGGCGAACTGGCAACTGAAGGCCAGCGTCCATGAGACGATGAACATCGTTTTCGCCGCCACGCATGGTTGCGCGATCCAATCCATCGAGACCTCGGTAACCCGGCCGGTGGGTCAGGGCGGGGCTGGTAGTGAGGAATTGTGGATCGCGCGGGGCTGCAAGCGGGAAGGGCGCTACCGGGTGGCACTCACGCCGTCGATTTCCGGTGGAGTCGATTTTGATGTCAGCGAAGCCGGGCCTGAAAAGCCCGCCGAGGCCAAGCCGGCGTCGGCGCCAGCAGCCAGCCCCGGCAACAAGGCGTCCATGGCACTGACCTGCATCCTCAACCAGACCGCGGTGACGAGGTACTTCCAGTTTCGCTGGGGTGAGAGCGCAGCCTGGCAAGACAGTTCGGTCGATCCGGGCTATTACCGGCCGATGAGCTTGCCGCTGGACCCCAAAGGCAAAGGCTCGCATCCGAAGCTGGAGATCCGGCTCGGCCCGTCGGCGGATCCCGAGCAATGGCCGGTCTTCGAGCTCGAGTCCAATCGTGCGCCATCGGACAACTGCGCCGACCACGCGAGGATCTACCTGTTCGCGGAGAGCGAAGGTCAGTTCCATCTCTCCGAAGCGGAATGACCGCCAAGGGGTCCTGCCGGCGGCTTTCTGCGTGTAGACGCGCCTTGGCCGTCAAGGCTCCGGCCGTTACACGTTCGCGGGAGACCTGCATGCGGAGGTCGCCAGAGCGCCGCCCGTCAGAATGCTCGGACACTCCAGCGCCACTGGAGCGCATGCACCGCCGCCCTGCTTGCCCGAAACGACCCAGCGCTGGCCATTCACCGCGACCGAGCGGGATGGGCGGTGATCGCGGCTTGCAGCTCGTCCAGTAACGCACGTTGTGGCGCTTGCGGCGCAAACTCGGCCTCCAGCACCGACTGGCCACGCGACAACGCCGCGCCCGCCACGTCGATCCGATCGAGTTTCAAGGCCAGTTGCGCCAGCCTCAGCTCCGTCTGCGCGGCGCGCAGCGACTGCTCGCCCTGATCCTGCCGCAGCCGCACCGCCAGGGCCGCCAGTCGCTCGATGTCGTCCGAATCGCCCAAGCTCGATGCGAGTACCCAGGCGAAGCGCATGCTGCGCGCGACCTGGTCAGGACCCTGGTTGCGGTAGTGCTCGAAGCGCGCCAGCAGCCAGGACCGGTCAGGAGCAGGGCTCAGCGACTCCAGCAGGGCGCGACTGTCTTCGGTTTCCGGATTCGCATCGCCAAGCACTGCGCGGCGGCGTGCCAGCACGTCCGCAGCGCAGTCTTGTGCCGCAGGCCGCGGGCCCTGCTCCGCCAGCACGCGACAGAGGTTGTGCTCGGCGCGCAAGGTGTTGACGTGCTCGGCGCCGAAGAGCGTGGTGCGTATTCGCAGGGATTCGCGCAGCTTGGCTTCGGCTGCCGCGAGGTCGCCGCGCAGCTCCTGCAGCGACGCGATGTTGTTCAGCGTGCGCGCGACCTCGGCGGACTCGGGCATGACGCGTCGAGCGATATCCAGCGCCTCGCCATAACTGGCGAAAGCCTCGTCAAGCCGGCCCAGACTCTGCTGCACAAAGGCCAGCTCGTTGAGCGCGAAGGCGGTATCCAGGCTGTCGCGGCCATTGGTCTGGCGCCGACCTTCGACCGCCCGCTGCATCCACTCGAGGGCCTGCTCGCCATCGCCCTTGTCCGCCAGCGCCTGGGCCAGCGGGACCATGCTGAACAGGGTGCGCGGATCGTCCCAGCCGTACAGCGCGGTCTTGTCGTCGACCGCTTGCCGGAAGCGGCTGCTGGCCAGCGCCATGTCGCCGCGGCGCTGCGCGATCCAGCCCATGTTGTGCCGCGATGACGCCAGCGCCTCCAGGTCGGGTGGCTGCTGCGCGGCGAAGATGGCCTCGGCGCGCAGGAACAGCGCCTCGGCCTCGTCCCCCCTGTCCTGGTTCTGGACAGCCACGCCGAGCGACTGTAGCGCGTGTCCGACGGCAACAGCCTGCGGCCCGAGGCTGGCCTCGCGCAGCGCCACCGCCTGCCGCGCCGATGATTCGGATTCCGCATACCGCTCCATCCTCGCCAGTGCGCGCGCCCGCTCATGCAGCAGATCAGCCCGCTGCAACGGCTCCGGTGGTTCCATCGCCAGGCCCGCGTCGAACTGCGCCACGGCCGCAGCCGGGTCGCCGATGCCGGCCAGCAGGGAGCCGACGGTGAAGCGCAACTGGGCGTCGATGCGGGCATCGCCACTGCGATGCGTGGCCAGGCGTTCGGCTCCCCGCTCGAGCAGGGCGCGGGCGCTGAGGTCGGCATTGCGGGCGACCCTGGGGTCGGCACCACTGAACAGATCGGTCATCAGGTCTGCGACCGCCTGCGCGGCCTCGGCCTTGTACTCGGCCTTCTGTTCGGCGGCCAGTGCGCGCTGCAAGGCGGTCTGCAACTGGACGATGAAGAAGCCGGTGGCCGCCACCGCGGCCATCGCCACTGCCACGCCAAAGCGATGGCGACGCAGCCACTTGCGGCTGCGGTAGCCCAGGCTGTCCGGCATGGCTTGCACCGGCAGGCCACGCTGCCAGCGCTCGATATCGGTCGCCAGGTCGGCCGCGGAGCGGTAGCGGCGTTCGGGCTCCTCGCGCAGGGCCATGGCCACGATGCGATCGAGCTCGATGTTGATGGCATCCGCTTCGCGCCGGATCCATGGCAATGCCGAGGTCCGCGCGACCTGGCCGGGACGGGTCCTTGGCGTCTGGTCCCGCTCGCCACGCGCCGACTCGCCGCACAAGAGCTCGAACAGCAGCAGACCCAGCGCATGGACATCGGTGGCCACCGTGACCGGGCGCCCGGCGAGCTGCTCGGGCGCTGCGTAGGTCGGGGTGTAGACGCGCGTCGAGGTGACCCGCCTGGAGTCTTCGGCGTCGAGCAGCTTGGCGATGCCAAAATCCAGCAACACCGGGCTGTCATCGTCACGGATCAGCAGGTTGGCCGGCTTCAGGTCCCGGTGCACGATGAGGTTGGCGTGCGCGTGGTCGACGGCCCTGGCCAACGCCACGATCAGGCCCAGCCGCTTGCGCAGGCTGGGCTGCTCTTGTTCCATCCAGCTCGCCAGGGACCGGCCGTCCACATACTCCATTGCCAGGTAGGGCTGCCCGGCGACCGTGCCGGCGTCCAGGAAACGGGCGATGTGGGGGTGCTGCAGGCTCGCCAGCACGCTGCGCTCACGCCTGAACAGATCGTTGGCCGCCGATTCCGCGTTTCCTCGCACCAGCTTCAGGGCGACCTGCTGGCGCACACCGTCGACATCGCGTTCGGCCAGGTACACCCATCCCATGCCGCCCGCGCCGAGCAATCGCAGCAGACGGTAGGGACCGAGCTGACCGGGCATCGGCGGCTGGTCGTCGAGACTGCTCAGCACGCGTGCCGCCACCGGATCCGCGGCCTCGCCGGACGCGTTCGCATGAGGCAGCAGCTGGCGCAGACGCGCGGCCAGCTCGGGATGCAGGCCTGCCAATTCCGCCAGCGCCACTTCACGCTCATCGGGCGGCAGCTCGACCAAGCGGTCGAAACTCTCGCGCAACCCGGGCGGCGGGACGCTGCTCACGCGCTCAAGGCCTGGTGGAGCCAGGCTGGCCCCAAGCGAAGCCCGCGGTGAGCGCTGGACACTGGCCAGCGCAGGGTTTCCGCCAGCTCCTCGCGCTGCAAGTTCCGGGACAAGTCCGGGGACCACCGGCTTCGATCACGCGCTTCGCTTCCGCATCCATCGTCGGCCTTCCGGTACTGCAGGCATCGCGTGATGTCGAACGGGGGCCGCATGAATCCTGCCGAGAAAGATCCGGAAGAAGTGCTGGGCCGGGAGTTTAGCCCGCACGCCGCCCGGTCCGGCAGCGGCTCCTGCAGCGAATTTCCCCTGAGCTGACCGATTTTCGCGCGGCTTTGCGCTTAGCGCCCTGGCGACCATCGAACCCAGGAGCAAGCCATGTCCTTTCGTCCGCGCTTCATTCCCGCACTGTCCTGTGTCCTCCTGCTCTGGCTGGTGCTCGCCGGCCAGGCCCTGGCCTTGAACGACTACCCCCGCAACGAGCTGTGGGTCACCAACGGCACCGTCTTTGCCGTGGAGCGTTCGGCGGACCGGATCTATCTGGGCGGCAATTTCACCAGCGTGGCCCCGTTCACCGGCGCAGCCCTGTTGCTGGACGTGGCTACCGGTGAGCGGGATCCGCGCCTGGCCAAGATCAAGGGAACCTGGCTCAACACCGTGGTCCACGCGGCGGTGTCCGATGGCAGCGGCGGCTGGTACCTCGGCGGACGCTTCGAATGGGCAGACGACACGCCGGCCCAAGGCCTGGTGCGCATCCTGCCCAACGGCAAACTGGATCCGGACTTCTCCTTCAGCTTCGGCGGCGAGCGGGTGGTTCGGGCACTGGCGCTTGCCGCGAGCGGCGTGCTCTATGTCGGTGGCGAATTCAACGCCATCAACGGTGAGCCGCGCAGCGGGGTGGCCGCGATCGACACCGGCAGCAACACCCTCACCGCCTGGGCGCCGAACGTGCCCTTCGGCCCGGTGTCCGCCATCCTGCTGTCGGGGAACACGGTCTTCCTGGGCGCAGGCAGTGGTCTGCATGCGGCGGATGCGGCCACGGCCGCGCTACAGCCCATCGACACCAGCGCGGGCGTCGAGGCGATGGCCCTGTCCAGTGCCGGCACGACCCTGTACTTCGGCGGCGGCGCCCTGAGGGCCTTCAACCTCGCCACCCAGCAGCTGGTGGGCACATGGAACCCCGCACCGAATGGTGAGGTGAAGGCCCTCACGGTCTCGGGCAGCACGGTGTACGTCGGCGGCGCGTTCACGGCCATCGGCGGCCAGGCGCGGGCCTATCTGGCCGCCGTCAACGCCAACACCGGCACGGCCTCCAACTGGGACCCGGCGGCCGACGGACCGGTGGCGGACCTGATCCTGCGCACGAGCACGCTGATCGTCGGTGGCGCCTTCGGCAGCATCGGCGGACAGCCGCGTCGTGGCCTGGCCGAGGTCGACATTTTCGATGCCTCGGTCCGCGCCATCGATCCTCGCCTGCATTCTCCCCGCCAGTTCACGGGCTTTCTCAACGTGGAAGCGCTCGCCCTCGTCGATGGCCGCTTGATGGTGGGTGGCTGGTTCAGCGGTTCTGGCGCGGTCGATCGGCGCCATATCGCCGCGCTCGATGCACACACCGGTGCCGTCACCGACTGGGCACCCGAAGCCGACAACATGGTGCAGAACCTGCTGCTCGATGGCGACACGCTGTATGCGCACGGGCTGTTCCTGACCATCGGTGGTCAGGCCCGGTCTCGACTCGCCGCGCTCGATGTCACCCTGAACAGCAACAACGCGACTGCCTTCGTGGCCGACGTCGAGGGCTTGCCCAACGACATGGGCAGATCCGGAAGCCTGCTCTACTTTGCCGGTTCCTTCAGCAGCGTCAACGGCCAGGCCCGCGCCAATGTCGCCGCGGTCGACGCCACGACCGGCAGCCTGAGCCCGTGGAACCCCGGCACGGACCGGCTCGTGAATGCCCTGCAGGTCGTCGACGATGTCGTGTACATCGGCGGCACCTTCACCCAGGTCGGCAACCAGTTCCGCAACCGGCTCGCTGCGGTGCAGGCGAGCACCGGGGCGATCCTCCCCTTCGATCCCAATGTGAGCGGAGGCATGCCCCTGATCAGGGACCTGCTGGTCAGCGACGGCAAGATCTGGGTGACGGGAACCTTCCAGAACATCGGCGGACTGAACCGCCAGCGCTTCGCTGAGCTGGATGCGGTCACCGGCCAGGCGACCAGCCTGGATATCGGCCTGACATCCGCCAGCCCACCCACCCTGGCCAAGCGCGGCAACATCCTGTACCTGACAGCCTCGGGTGGCTTGGGCAGCATCCAGGGTGTGCCGATGCCGGGGGCGGGTGCCATCGACCTGAGCACGGGCCTGCCCACGGGCTGGCGCCCTGTCCCCAGCGCGACAGGGACGGAAGTCGCGGTGCTGGGCGACCATGTCATGCTGTTCGGAACCGGCGCCGCCAGCAACGCGCCACGCCTGACGCCGAACTTCTTCCAGGAATATGGCCTGGCCCCCGACGAAAACGGCATCGTCGTCGACTTCAGCCCGGCCTACGCCAGCCTGGCGGCGAGCCTTCCGCCGGCCCTGGCCGACGGCGACATTGACGACAACGGCCGGCTCGACGCGGATGAGTTCGCCTGCTTCGCCACGCTGCTGTCGCAGGGCAATGCCAGCGTCGTGCCGGAGATCGCCAGCACCTTCCTGCTCAATCGCAGCCAGATGGCACTGGATCTGGGCAACGCCGTGCTGGCCCAGGCACCGGGCACCGACGCCCTGCTCGCGGGCTGGCTGATGTTCGGCAATGCCGGCTGGGTGGGCGACTACGCCAGCACCTGCCCCAACTGCCTGGGCAGCTATGCCGCGAACACCTATCACTACACCGTGAATCCCGACATCGCGCTGGCCTTCGCCCTGTGCCCGATCGGCGTCGCCGAACCCATCTTCGGCAGCGGCTTCGAGTAGCCAGCCCCGCCGGGCGATCCGGGTCGAGGCCAGGCGGGACGGACCAGGCTACTTGCCGGTGGCCTGGTCCGATTCGGTGTGCGCGCCGATCAGCGACCCTTGCGACCCTGCTTCGGCGACTTCGCGGGGCACGGCGGCGTCGACGGCCCAGCCCACGGGACTATCATCCGCGCCCATCGCGCGGGCCTGGTGGTCCTGCGTCCGCCGACTACGGAGCCCTGGCCATGAATACCCTGCACCGCAAGCCGCTTGCCGGCACCGATCTTCACTACTTCGACGCCCGCGCCGCCGTCGACGCGCTCGCACCCGGCACCTGGGAGGGCTTGCCCTACTGCTCGCGCGTGCTGGCGGAGAACCTGGTGCGCCGCTGTGATCCGGCGACGCTGGACGACTCGCTGCGCCAGCTGATCGAGCGCAAGCGCGATCTCGATTTCCCCTGGTTTCCGGCGCGCGTGGTCTGCCACGACATCCTCGGCCAGACCGCACTGGTCGACCTCGCCGGCCTGCGCGATGCGATCGCGGACCGGGGCGGTGATCCGGCCCAGGTCAATCCGGTGGTGCCGGTGCAGCTGATCGTCGACCACTCGCTGGCGGTCGAGGCGCCGGGCTTCGATCCCCAGGCTTTCGAGAAGAACCGCGTGATCGAGGACCGTCGCAACGAGGACCGTTTCCACTTCATCGAGTGGACCAAGCGCGCCTTCCGCAACGTCGATGTGATCCCGCCGGGCAACGGGATCATGCATCAGATCAACCTGGAGCGAATGAGCCCGGTGATCGGGGTCCAGGACGGTGTGGCCTACCCGGATACCTGCGTCGGCACCGACAGCCACACGCCGCACGTCGATGCGCTCGGTGTCATCGCGATCGGCGTCGGTGGGCTCGAGGCCGAGAACGTGATGCTCGGCCGCGCCTCGTGGATGCGCCTGCCGGACATCGTCGCGGTCGAGCTGACCGGCCGCCCGCAGCCCGGCATCACCGCCACCGACATCGTGCTCTCGCTGACCCAGTTCCTGCGCCAGCAGAAAGTGGTCGGCGCGTGGCTGGAATTCCGCGGGCCTGGCGCGGCCGCGCTGACGCTCGGCGACCGTGCGACGATCTCGAACATGGCGCCCGAGTACGGCGCCACCGCCGCGATGTTCTTCATCGACGGGCAGACGCTCGACTACCTGCGCCTGACCGGTCGCAGTGACGCGCAGGTCAGGCTGGTCGAGACCTATGCGAAGACCCTGGGCCTGTGGGCCGACGCGCTCGCCGACGCGCAGTACGAGCGCACGCTGCACTTCGACCTCTCTGGCGTGGTGCGCACGATGGCCGGTCCGTCGAACCCGCACGCGCGTGTGGCGACGGCGGATCTTGCGGCGAAGGGCATCGCCGGAAACCTGGAGGCCGCCCGCGCGCCTGAAGCGCAAGGCCTGATGCCCGATGGCGCCGTGATCATCGCGGCGATCACCAGCTGCACCAACACCTCGAATCCGCGCAATGTGATCGCCGCGGGCCTGCTGGCAAAGAAGGCGAATGCGCTGGGCCTGACGCGCAAGCCGTGGGTGAAGTCCTCGCTGGCGCCGGGCTCCAAGGCGGTCGCGCTCTACCTCGAAGAGGCGGGACTCAAGACCGAGCTCGAGCAGCTCGGCTTCGGCATCGTCGCCTTCGCCTGCACCACCTGCAACGGCATGTCGGGTGCGCTGGACCCGGCCATCCAGCAGGAGATCATCGAACGCGATCTCTATGCGACGGCCGTGCTGTCGGGCAACCGCAACTTCGACGGCCGCATCCACCCTTATGCGAAGCAGGCTTTCCTGGCCTCGCCGCCGCTGGTCGTCGCCTACGCGATCGCCGGCACGATCCGCTTCGACATCGAGCGCGACGCCCTCGGCCATCGCGCTGATGGCTCGCCGATCCTGTTGAAGGACCTGTGGCCCTCTGACGCCGAGATCGATGCGATCGTCGCGAGCGCAGTGAAGCCCGAGCAGTTCCGCGCCGTCTACGAGCCGATGTTCCACCGCCCGGCCGGCGCGGTCGCCAGTGTCAGTCCACTCTACGACTGGCGCGCGAAGAGCACCTACATCCGCCGCCCGCCGTACTGGGAAGGCGCGCTCGCCAAGCCGCGCACGCTCTCGGGCATGCGCCCGCTGGCGATCCTGCCGGACAACATCACCACCGA